>JAOUQQ010000128.1 GCA_029879245.1 Chromatiales bacterium
TCAATAGCCACAGGCTGTAGCTGTAGAGCACGGCGATAAAGGCGATGATCACGCCATAGGCAACTGCCAGCGAGATGTCACTTACCCCCAGCATGCCGTAGCGAAATGTGTTCACCATATAGAGGATCGGGTTACCCAGCGAGAGGGTTTGCCAGAGCGGTGACAGCATGGTCACTGAGTAGAAGATTCCGCCAAGGTAGGTTAACGGCGTCAGGACGAAGGTGGGGATGATGCTGATATCGTCGAAGCTCTTGGCGAAGACCGCATTGATGAATCCCCCCAGGGCGAAGAGGATCGAGGTGAGCAGTGCCACGCTAAGTGTGATCCAGATGTTGTGGAACTGCAGCTCGGTAAAGAAGACTGCCACAATCGTTACCATCACTCCCACGGTAAGACCGCGCGCCACACCACCTGCGATATATCCGATCAGGATCAGTGAGTGGGGGATCGGGGAGATCAGCAGCTCCTCAATGTAGTTGCTGAATTTGGCACCGTAGAATGATGAGACCACATTGGCGTAGGAGTTGGTGATGATGCTCATCATGATCAGCCCCGGCACGATGTAATCCATGTAGCTAAAACCATCGATGGGGGCAATTTGAGAGCCGATCATCTTGCCGAAGATAACAAAGTAGAGGGCAGTGGTGATCATCGGTGGCAGGATGGTCTGGATCCAGATGCGGCTAAAGCGGCGGATCTCTTTCACCAGAATAGTGATAAAGGCGATGCGATAGGTCTGCAGGTTCATCACTTCACCTCGCCGCGTTCGACCAGATCGAGAAACAGCTCCTCCAGCCGGTTGGCCTTGTTGCGCATAGAGATCACCTCAATACCCGCTGCGCTCAACTCGCTAAATACCACATTAATCCCCTGCTCACGCCTTACCTCGACCTCAAGTGTCGTCTCGTCGGTGAGGGTGAGGGGGTAGCCGCACCTGAGTGTCGGTGCCTGCTTGAGTGGTGCGGCGAGGTCGAGAATAAATGTCTCCCTGTCGAGCTGGTTGATCAGGTGTTTTATCGAGGTATTCTCGATGATCCGCCCCTGATCGATGATCGCCACGTTGCGACACAGCATCTCCGCCTCCTCCAGGTAGTGGGTGGTGAGGATGATGGTGGTCCCCTCTGCGTTGACCTCTCGCAGAAACTGCCACATTGAACGGCGCAGTTCGATATCGACCCCGGCGGTCGGTTCATCAAGGATCAGCAGGCGCGGCTGGTGCACCAGGGCGCGGGCGATCATCAACCGGCGCTTCATCCCGCCTGAGAGGCCGCGCGCGATGGCGCGGCGTTTCTCCCACAACCCCAGTTTTTTCAGCGCCCACTCGCAGCGTTCAATGGCGACTTTTTTATCGACACCGTAGTAGCCGGCCTGGTTGATGACGATCTCCTCCACCGGCTCGAACATGTTGAAGTTGAACTCCTGCGGCACCAGCCCGAGGTCTCGTTTGACCTGCATCGGTCTGTCGTTCAGCTCGTTGCCAAAGACCTTGATCGAGCCGGCGCTCTTGTTGACCAGTGAGGTGATGATACCGATGGTGGTCGATTTGCCCGCACCGTTGGGGCCGAGCAGGGCGAAGAAGTCGCCCTGTTCAACCGTAAGATCTATCCCCTTGAGGGCATGAAAGCCATTGCGGTAGGTCTTCTCCAGACCACTGATTTGCAGGGCATACATCGGTGTGGTGGCTCGTTTTGGGGTATTGGTGAGAGTGCAGAGTGGGGAGTTTAGCGCATGAAGCCCGGTGCGGCTATGTGTTGGAGTTTATAGTCGTCCCGAGGCCTTAATCATCTGGTACTCATTGACCAGCGCGATGGGAAGTTGCCGAGCCAGCAGGTCCAAAGTCAAGGCACCGAGATGACGCAACTGCTCGTGGCTGCGCTCGCGGCTCTGCAGGTAGTCGTGCACACCGTGAAAACGTAGCGCGGAGGGGAAGTCGGTCACCTCCTGTTGCTGTGCCAGGTCGATGATCTCCTCACGCAGGTCGGCCACCACCACCAGATGGCGCTGGCGCAGCAGGCGGATTGCAGCGCCAAGGTCGTCACTGTCCTCGTCGCGAGTGTTGGTGATCAGCACGATCAGCGAGCGGCGTCGCTGCAGCGGCATCAGCTGACGTGCCGCCTCCAGATAGTCGGCCGCATCGGTAGTCGCCTCAATATCGTAGGTCTCCCCCAGCAGGTGCTGAATCACATTGCCCCCCTTGCGTGGCGGCTGCCAGCGACTGGCCCCGCCGAAGGTAAGAAAGCCGACCGCATCCCCCTGATTGGCGGCGACATAGGCGAGCAGTAGCATCGCATTGAGGGCCTGATCCATGTGCGAGCCCCCCTCCTCGGCGTGGCGCATCCGTCGTCCGCAGTCGAGCATGAAGAGGATCTGCTGGTCGCGCTCATCCTGATACTCCTTGGCGATCAGCTTGCGATAGCGTGAGGTCGCCTTCCAGTCGATCTGGCGCAGTGAGTCACCGGCACGGTACTCGCGCAGCTGATAGAAGTCGTTACCCTCACCGCGACGCTGCTGTCGTTTGATGCCGATCTGGCTGAGGCGGTTGTCGAGGGCGAGCAGGGCGTAGTGGCTGATGGCGCGAAAATTGGGCAGTACCCGGCTGCTCCCCGGATTGTTAATGCGATATTTGCGCTGCCACAGTCCGAGTGGGGAGCGTACCAGCAGATCCGTACAGGGGAAGAGCGCCTTGCCGCGCCCCGGCGGTCGGATCTCGTAGCCCATCTCCAGGCGACGCTCTGCCGGTATGGTATGAGTGACCGGGATTCCCTCAACCTCGTAGTCGCCGGGGTGATGGTCGTGCACCAGCAGTTGCAGCGAACGACCGCTACGGTTGTGAATGGTGAGCCCCACCTTGCTCCACACCCCCACCGGGATGCTGCTGCGCACGCTCCGTTCTACCTGCGGCGCAGGGGTGCTCCAGGCGTGGAGAAAGTCGAAGGCAAGGGCGAGGAAGAGGAGCGCTGCGGCGGGCAGGCGCAGCTCATTGAGCCACGGGAAAAAGTGGCCGAGCAGCAGCAACAGGACGAGCAGGGTGGTCAGTGCCAGGCTGCGACCGGTCGGCGTCATAGGCGCGGAGCCTCCACGTTGAGCAGAATATCCTTCAGGATATCGTCCGGCTGGTAGCCCTCGATCTCCAGGTCGGCGCTCAGCTTGATGCGGTGACGCAGTGCCGGCAGGGCGACATTTTTCACATCATCGGGGGTGACGAAGGTGCGCCCCTCCAGCACCGCGTTGGCACGCGCGGTGCGCAGCAGGGCGATGGAGCCGCGCGGACCGCTACCGTTTTCGATACCACTCCACTCGCGGGTGGCGCGGGCGATGCGTACCGCATAGGCGATGATCTGCCTGTCTACCTGCAACTGGGCGGTGTAGCGCTGCAGGGCGACGATCTGCTGCGGCTCCAGCACCTGCTGTACCGCACTCACATCAAGCCCGTCACCGACACGGTCACCGGTGATCAGCTCGATCATCTGCTGCTCCTCCTCCTCATTGGGGAAGTCGATGAAGACCTTGAAGAGGAAGCGATCCAGCTGCGCCTGGGGGAGTGGATAGGTCCCCTCCTGCTCGATCGGGTTCTGTGTGGCAAGAACCAGGAAGGGGGGCTGCAGCGCAAAGGATTGCCCCTCGATGGTCACCTGCTGCTCCTGCATCACCTCCAGCATTGCTGACTGGGTCTTGGCCGGTGCGCGGTTGATCTCATCGGCCAGCAGGAAGTTGCAGAAGATCGGCCCCTTGCGTACGCGGAAGGTATCGCTCTTGGTGTCGAACATCATGTGGCCGCTGATGTCGCTCGGCATCAGGTCGGGGGTAAACTGCACCCGGTTGAAGGTGCCGCCGACACTCGCCGCCAGCGAGCGCACCAGCAGCGTCTTACCGAGCCCCGGTACCCCCTCGATCAACACATGCCCCCCCGCCAGCAGCGCCACCGTGGTGTCACGGATCACCTGACGCTGGCCAATTACGGCGCGGCCGATCTCCTGTTCCAGCCGTTTGGCCTTCTCCAGCACCTCGTTGCTGCTGGTGATATTCTCTTCGCTCATTGCCACTCCTGTCGTCTTGTCATCTGATAGCCCTTTTCCGGGGCGCTCTACGGTTCGTTATACCTCATGGCCGGATTCACCTGTGCCGTCAGCTGCTGCAATATTGAGGTGGCGCGGATGAAATCCTGCTCCGACTCAACGCTGCCATAGAGGGTACGCTCAATGGCGTTGGGGTGAATACCGCTCTTCTCACCAATCCACTCGCAGCGCTCACGCTGCTCCAGTGTATTGAGTTGTGGGTGACGACGCCGCCACGCCTGCTCCACACTGTAGCGGTTCTCCAGCAGCATGCGTTGTGCCCGATCAATACGCCAGCTGAACTGGGCGCTGGCGTCCAGATGCTCCAGCAGGTTGCGCCGCTCATCGTATCGCGGGTACCTGTTGGGGCCGCTATTGCACAGCATGCGCCAGCCGATAAGCAGTAGCAGCAGCGGCAGTAGCATCATCAGATAGGGGGCGTGGCGCCACATCAGCTCGGTCAGGGAGGGCATCTCGGCACTATAGAAGAACCAGACGTGGTCGCTGCCACTGGTGAGGCGGGAGAGGAGATAGGCGTGATCCTTCTCACCGATGAGGCCATTCTCAAACAGATCGTTGTCACTCAGGATGGTGACGCGACCCTCTCCCACCGGATACTGCAACAGGTTGGCCATCCAGCCGCTACCCACCACCACATCGGCTAGCTCCCTGGGGTCGTTCAGGTGACGGTCCGCCTTAAACCGGGCGTGGTAGTCGCCGGGGGTGTTGCTCTGAAAGGCGACGGTGACATGTCGTGGTATGTAGCTCCAGGATTCGTCATCCTCCTCATCCTCTTCATTGAGGCACGGCTCAAGGCTATCTTCGCAGTGGATCTCCTCCTCATCCTCATCGAGCCAGACCAGCTCCACCCCCAGATCATCAAGCAGCTCCAGCGGCTCATCCTCGTCCTCACGGTCGTAGGCGGTGAAGATGAGGTGGCCACCCCGCTCCAGCCACTGCCACAACTCATCGTGGTTGCGTTCAAGGAAGAGCAGGCCGTAGTTGCCGAGAAAGATGGTGTCGTTATCGCCCGGATTGAGGCTGAAGATGTCGCGATTGCGGTGGCTGCTTGCGCCGGTGCCACTTTCACTGATGAAACGTTCGGCGGCGAGGAACTGATTGCGTCTCGCCTCCGGTGAGACGTCGACCCGCACCTCGCGGTAGCGCTTTTCAAAGTTGTTGGCAAACCACATCGCGTACATAACCACCGCGAAGGTGATAAGGCCGCCGAGCACCAGCAGGGTGATGCGATTACTGATGGCCATCGCCGTAGACCTCCCGCCAGTCGTGACACAGCCGTTCAATCTGTTGTGTCTGTGGGGTGATGTGGGCATAGGCGGTGACCAGCCACAACTCGGTCAGTCGAGAGAAAAATCCTATCTCATCCGCGCTACGCTGCGTCTGCACCAGGCGCAGACACTCCCCCTCGGTGGCGCTGCCGGGTATATCGAGCTGGTGGTCATGGATTAGCCGGATCAAACTGCCGCGATAGAGCAGACTGAGCGCCTGACGTAGCTCACCGCGGCGCAGCCGTTGCAGCGCCTCGGCGGCGATGTCGTCGGGGAGTGATTCGGCCCGCACATCCAGACCAAAGAGGTGTGTCGGGATCTCGCGACGCCTCTCACTACGATTCCCGATCAGGTTCTGCATCCAGCGGGCATTGCGAGTGAGGTGGTAGAGCAGGAAGGCGACGATCAGCAGGCCGACACACCAAAGCAGGATCTCACCCAGTGAGGCGGTGCCCTGG
>JAOUQQ010000053.1 GCA_029879245.1 Chromatiales bacterium
TGCCAGCGAAATACATGGGCCACAAAAAGGGATAAGACATAAAGACAGATTTTGCTTTATTTTCGATAAGTACGGCATCCCATCGAATGATGGATTAGTGGATGAAATTTACAGTTTAAGGAATGGTTTGTTTCATCAGGCACTGTGGAATGGCGGGCAACCATGCAGTGATAGCGACGCAATTTATTCTCAGCTTCACCTTTCTCGCATTAACAGCCATATAATTCCAGCTATCTTGGGATACAACAATAAGTTTGTTCACTCTCCCTGGTGGACTATGGGACGCGGACGATTTGATAGTGACACCCCATAGGGCAGATTTTCCCACGCACCCACAACCCCACCCAGATCATAGGAGCGAGACACTCACCCTACCTCAAAAACCGCCAAACCACCCCCAACGCCAACACACACATCCCCGCCGCAAAATAAAAACTCACATCGCCACCCATCGCATCCCAGGTATAGCCACTATAAAACGCACCCAGTGCCCCTCCCGCGCCAAAGCTCACAGAGCTATAAAGTGCCTGTCCCCTGCCGTGGTGACGGCCGGTAAAGAAGTGGTGGAAGTAGGCGATGGCAACGGCGTGGAAGATGCCGAAGCTGGCGGCGTGGAACAGTTGGGCGAAGAGGACGACGGCGAAGTTTTCTGGCAGTGCGCCGATAAGGAACCAACGCAACGCGGTAAGGGCGAAGGCGGCCATCAGCAGCTTCTTTAATCCAAAACCCTTTACCATCCGGTTCATGATGAGGAAGATCCCCACCTCGGCGATCACCCCCAGCGCCCACAGCTGGCCGATGAGGGTGCGGCTGTAGCCGTAGCCCTCCATGTAGATGGTGTAGAAGGTGTAGTAAGGGCCGTGGCTAGCCTGCATCAGGAAGACGGCGACCAGCAGGGCGATCACCTCGCGCCGTTTAAGCACCTCGATAATGCCGCCCTGGGTTTCGTGGTGCGGAGGCACCACCACCTCGGGTACGCTGAGGCTGACGCCCCAGATGGTGACGAAGATCATCAACAGCACCGACGGCAGTATGGTGGGACTGCTCCCCTCCAGCACCAGTCCCAAAGCCGCTACGGCGACAATAAAACCTATCGAACCCCAGATACGGATCTCGCTGTATTTGTGGTGCTCGTTGCCGAGGAAGCTGAGGGTGTTGGCCTCGAACTGCGGCAGGGTGGCGTTCCAGAAGAAGCTGAAGAGCAACATCACCAGGGCGATGCCCCAGTAGCTCTCTACATAGAACATGCCGATGAAGGTGATAAGTGAGAGTAAGGAGCCGATGCGCACGATCCACATGCGATGGCCGGTGTGGTCGGCGATCCAGCCCCAGATGTTGGGAGAGATGATCTTGGTGGCCATTAATATGGCCATCAGCTCGCCGATCTGTAGCGGGGTGAAACCGAGGTGCTTGAGATAGAGAGACCAGTAGGGGACTAATATCCCCAGGCTGGCGAAGTAGAAGAGGTAAAAGCCGGAGAGGCGCCAATAGGGCACGTTAAGTGCCCTTATGCTTTACCAGCCGGGATCACAGGTGTGTCACTCTCCACGTCCATATTCTGCGCGCGGTGGCGCAGCAGGTGATCCATCAACACGATGGCCATCATCGCCTCGGCGATGGGCGTGGCACGAATGCCGACGCAGGGGTCGTGGCGCCCCTTGGTGACGACTTCGATGGGCTCACCGGCAAGGTTCACACTCCGCCCCGGCAGGTGCAAGGATGAGGTCGGCTTCATCGCAATCGCCGCCGTAATCGCCTGGCCGGAGCTGATGCCACCGAGGATGCCCCCCGCATGGTTTGACTGGAAGCCCTCAGGGGTGATCTCATCGCGGTGCTCGGTTCCCTTCTGCCCGATACAGTCAAAGCCGGCGCCGACCTCGACACCCTTCACCGCATTGATGCTCATCAGGGCGTGGGCTAGGTCGGCATCGAGGCGGTCGAAGATCGGCTCGCCGAGACCGGGAGGAACACCCTCGGCAACAACATTAATCTTCGCTCCGATGGAGTTGCCCTCCTTGCGCAGGGCATCCATATAGGCCTCCATCTCGGCCACTTTGCCGGCATCGGGGCAGAAGAAGGCGTTATTGCCTACCTCATTCCAGTCAAAGCTCTCAATGCGAATGGGACCGAGCTGCGAGAGGTAACCACGGATGGTGATCCCCTTCGTCGCCAGGTACTTCTTGGCAATCCCCCCGGCGGCGACACGCATCGCGGTCTCGCGGGCCGAGGAGCGCCCTCCCCCACGGTAGTCGCGCAGACCATACTTTTGCTGGTAGGTGTAGTCGGCGTGGCCGGGGCGGAAGGTCTCGGCGATGTTTGAATAATCTTTGGAGCGCTGATCGGTGTTCTCGATCAGCAGGCCGATGGGCGTGCCGGTGGTGACCCCCTCGAATACCCCGGAGAGGATCCGCACCTCGTCCGCCTCGCGTCGCTGGGTGGTGTGACGAGAGGTACCGGGCTTGCGCCGATCAAGGTCGCCCTGCAGGTCGGCCTCGCTGAGTGGCAATCCGGGTGGGCAGCCGTCGACAATTGCTCCCAGGGCCGGGCCGTGGGACTCACCAAAGGTAGTGACGGTAAAGAGTTTTCCGAAGCTGTTTCCTGACATATGTACCCTTAATACATTATCCAACAACACCTGGCGGCGCAGATTTATTGTTATACACCACTGTGTATCTCATCCAACAGTGTGTATCATGGGCGGATAATAACAGAGATAGCACTTTGCTGGGATAAAAAAGCTTGTCATTTCAACAGCGTATGGGAAAGGGAGACAGCAGCTACCTGCAGGCAGGTGGATTCATCACCGTACTGGTCATGATGACCATGCTGACACTACTCGGCCTGAAAAAGATGGCCGATATCAATGATCAGATGGAGCTTATCGTTCACCAGCACAACACTAAAAGTGCTCTTATCAAGCAGATGCGCCTCAGCGCCCGTGAGCGCGTCTTTACCATACAGAACATGATCCTCTCTGATGACCCCTTTGAACGGGATGAGGCGGCACTATCCATAGACGAATTTGGTGCTCAGTTCACTGAGGCACGACAGCAATTAATGGAAATGGAGCTCAACGCTCACGAGCACGCCATGCTCGATATCCAGAGCAAGTGGGCACAGCATGCGGTTCCGCTACAACGAGATGCGGTTAATCTAATCATGAGCGGTAATAGTGAAAAGGCCAAAAAGCTGTTACTGGAGCAGGTTATTCCTACGCAGCATAAGGTGCTCGCCATTCTGGCTCAGCTGGAGGCACGCCAGGAGGGGGCGATAGAGCAGAGCTTCAAAAATGCGGTGGCCACCCATCAGAAAGCACGCGTCCAGATCATCGTTCTGGGAGGGGTTGCCGCCTGGCTTGGAGCCCTTATCGCCATCTTCACCGTCAATCGCGGGCGACGCAGTGCTCGACAGTTATACAGGGAGAAGGAGCGTGCTCAGGTTACACTCCACTCTATCGGGGATGGTGTCATCACTGCAGATGCTGATGGCACCATCGACTATATTAACCCGGCTGCCGAGCAGTTAACCGGATGGCGTAGTACATCCGCAACAGGAAAAGCCCTGCTCGATATATTTCGCGTGATAGATGACAAAAACGAACGCCCTATCTATCAGGATACCGCCAAACTGATCAGCCAGAGCAATCTAGATGGCCCGCTACACCACTGCATGCTGCTGGATGCCTACCATGAGAAGATAGCGATTGAATTCACCGCCTCTGCCATCCGTGACAGTGGACTGAAGCTGACCGGAATTGTGGTCACCTTCCGTGATGTAACAGAAATTCGCGCCCTGGCCGATCACCTCTCCCACCAGGCGCGCCATGACTCCCTTACCAATCTGGTCAATCGTCGCGAATTTGAGTTGCGCCTTGAGCAGGCTCTGCTGTGGGCACAGCAGGAGAATCAACGCCACGCACTCTGCTTCCTTGACCTGGATCGATTCAAGATTGTTAACGATACCTGTGGCCATGCGGCAGGTGACGAACTGTTAATTCAATTAGTGGATCAACTCAAGGTGGTGATACGCAGTAACGATCTGCTGGCACGCCTGGGTGGTGACGAATTCGGTCTGTTACTTGAGAACTGTCCACTGGGTAAGGCGAAGGACATCGCCGAAAAGCTGCGAGAGGCCGTCAATGAGTTTGTCTTTGTCTGGGAAGAGCAGAAATTCACCGTCGGTGTCAGTATCGGACTGGTGATGATCGATGCCAACAGCGGAAGTTTGAGTGAGGTAATTGCCAAGGCCGATGCCGCCTGTTACTCGGCCAAGGATGGCGGAAGAAATCGTGTCTACGTCTACACCGTTAGTGACAGTGATGCCACCACACAATCCAAGGCACCATGGATAGAGCGACTACAGACGGCGCTTAAGGAGGATCGTTTTGCCCTCTACTGCCAGAGTATTGTCGCCGTTAATCCCCTGCGCGAACAGCTCCACCTCTGTGAGTTGCAGTTACGTTTCAAGGATGAGCATGGACAGCAGATCCCCCCTATGGCCTTTATTCCCGCCGCCGAACGTCACAACCTGATGCCCTCTATTGACCGCTGGGTGCTACGACACGCCTGCCAGTTGATTCGCATCATCAGTGACCCATCGGCCGTCTACTGCCTCAATCTCTCGCGACAAACTGTCAATGATTCAGAGTTTCCAGCCACGGTAGAAAAAACACTGAAAAACTATCGCGTAGACCCTCACCAGATCTGCTTTGAGATCAGCGAGGCCAATGCCATAACCGATCTCAACCGAAGCGGTGACTTCATTCGCAGGATTCGTAATATCGGGTGTCGCTGTGCCCTGGATGATGTGGGCCGCAGTATCGGTAGTTACGACTACCTTAAGGCGCTCCCCGTCGACTTCATCAAGATAGACGGCCACCTTATCGGTGGTGTGGTACACAGCACGATAAACAGTGTGCAGGTCAAGGCTATCACCCAGATCGCTCATCTGCTGGGGATCTGTGTGATCGCCGAAATGGTCGAAGATCACGGCACCCTGAAACTACTGGGTGGACTTGGGATCAACTATGCCCAGGGATTCGGCATCGCCAAACCGCGTCCGGTGGCAGAGTTAAAGACAGTACTTGCACTATCAGCAGAGTCTGCCAAAGCGGGGATGAAGTAGCTTAAATCACCCTCGAGAAGCGCTGGTTCTGCTTCTCTCGCAGATATCGATCAAATACCATGCAGATGTTGCGGATCAGCAACTTGCCCGCCGGATTGACCTCGATACGTCCCTCCTCCAGTTGCAGCAGACCATCCGCCTCCATCCCCTGCAGATCCTTCAGCTCGTTGGCGAAGTAGTCGTTGAAGGTGATGCCGTGTAACTGCTCAATGGCGGCTTTATCCAGCACGAAGTTGCAGATGAGCTGGGTGATCACATCACGGCGCAGCTTGTCGTCCTTGTCCAGATCAACACCGCGGAATATGGCCAGATTACCGGCATCGATAGCGGCGTAGTACTCCTCCAGCTCTTTACGGTTCTGCCCGTAACTGTCCCCCACCATGCCGATGGAGGTAGCGCCGATGCCGATGAGGTCGCACTCGGCGTGGGTGGAGTAGCCCTGGAAGTTGCGATAGAGGGTCCCTTCGCGCTGTGCCACCGCAAGCTCATCGTCGGGCTTGGCGAAGTGGTCCATGCCGATGTAGACATAACCGGCCGAGGTGAGCTTTTCGATACTCATCTGCAGGATGTCGAGTTTTACCTGCGGCACCGGCAGGTCGGCCTCGTTGATGCGCCGCTGCGGCTTGAAGATCTCCGGCAGGTGGGCGTAGTTGAAAACCGTCATGCGGTCAGGGTCGATCTCCAGCACCCGGTCAAGGGTACGGGAGAAGCTCGCCACGCTCTGGAACGGCAGGCCGTAGATGAGATCGACGGAGATCGACTTGAACCCCTCGCGACGCGCCGCCTCCAGCGCTCCCAGGGTCTGCTGCTCGCTCTGGATACGGTTGACCGCAACCTGCACCTTCTCCTCGAAGTCCTGCAGCCCCAGGCTCATGCGGTTAAAGCCGATCTCGCGCAGCAGGGCGATGGTGTCGGTGCGCACCTCGCGCGGGTCGATCTCGATGGAGTACTCGCCGGTGTCATCATCGTGAAGCTTGAAGCACTCCCGGGTCCTGGCCATCAGGGCGCGCATCTCGTCGTGGGAGATGAAGGTGGGGGTGCCACCGCCCCAGTGGAGCTGGTCAACGATGCGATTTGAATCGAATAGCGCACTCTGCAGTTCCAGCTCGCGGTGCACCCGCTCCAGGTAGGGGGAAGCACGTGAGCGGTCCTTGGTCGCCACCTTGTTGCAGCCGCAGTAGAAACAGACGGTATCGCAGAAGGGGATGTGGAAGTAGAGCGACAACGGTCCGCCGGCGGCGTTGCTCGCCGCGGCATGGCGCTTGTACTCCTCTACCCCAAAGCCGTCATGGAACTGCACCGCGGTGGGGTAGGAGGTGTAACGCGGCCCCGACTTGTCATAACGCTTAATCAGCTCCAGATCGAAGACGATATTCTGCTGTTTCATGGCGACTCCTGCGGCTCAGTCGTCCGCGTCGATATTGAGGCCCTGGCGGTGGGTCTGATTGATCACCGCCAGCAGGCTGGTGAAGGGGAGCTGGGAGCTCATCCGGTTGGCCACCTCCATAAAGGGGAGGTCTTTGTTTGCAAACTCATAGCTACCATCGGCCATCCCCTTGCGGATCTCACGTACCGACTCAAGCAGCGGGTTCAATACTTTTAACTGTTCACCCGGGTCATCCATATCAAACTCCAGACAGGCGATAAACTCATCGATCTCGATGATCGCCTGATCAACCATCCTGACATACTCTTCGGCGGTTTTTGGCCTTAAATCAACCATATTTCTCTACACTCACTCAGTTACTTGATTATCACTCAACCTAGAATATTGGGGCGCACCAGTCTAAACAGATCATGGTGTTTGCGCACCTGATCGGCAGAGAGCAGGAAGACCCCCTCCCCGCCACGTTCAAAGTCGAGCCAGATGAAATCGACCTCTGGCAGCAGCGCCTCCAAGGCCTCCTTACTGTTCCCCACCTCGACCACAAGAATCCCACCTGCTTCAAGGTGATACTGTGCCTGATAGAGGATGCGGAAGACCAGGTCCAGCCCATCCTTCCCCGCCTCCAGTGCCATCCGCGGCTCATGCCGGAACTCCGGCGGCAGATTGGTCATATCCTCCGCATCGACGTAAGGGGGGTTGGAGACAATGATGTTGTACTTACGTCCCTTGAGGTTTGCGAATAGATCCGACTCAACGGCAAAGACCTGCCCCTCCAGGCCGAACTCCTCAATGTTGCGCTTCGCCACCTCCAGTGCATCTGCGGAGAGGTCGGCGGCATCTACCGCTGCCTCGGGGAAGGCCGCGGCACAACCGATGGCGATACAACCACTGCCGGTACAGAGGTCGAGTACGCGGCTCACCTGCTCGGGCTGAATCCAGGGGTGAAACTGTGCCTCGATAAGCTCCACAATCGGCGAACGCGGTATCAGCACCCTCTCATCGACATAGAAGGGCATTCCGGCAAACCACGCCTCGTGGGTCAGATAGGGGGCCGGCAGTCGCTCCTCGACGCGGCGCGCCAGGATATCGACCACCGTGCGACGCTCCGACTCCACCAGCGTGGTGTCAAGATATCCCTCCCCCACCTGCGGTGGAAGGTGGAGGGTATGCAACACCAGATAGGCCGACTCGTCCAGGGCGTTGTCGGTACCGTGGCCGAAAAAGATATTCGCCTCATTAAAGCGGCTCATCCCCCAGCGAATATGGTCACGAATGGTACGCAGATCCCGCACCACCTCATCTCTATCGATAGCCATAACTACTCCGGCCTCCTTGCGTGTTTCGGGCGAAAGGCCTTGCAAAAGGTCTCATCGGTCTCAAGGTAGGGTCCCTCTATCAGGTCGATACAGTAGGGCACGGCGGGGAAGACCGCGTTGAGGCAGTCGTCGATCGCCGATGGCTTGCCTGGCAAGTTTATAATAAGGGTATGACCGCGAATACCGGCGGTCTGGCGCGAGAGGATCGCGGTGGGAACGAACTTGAGTGACTCCTGACGCATCAACTCGCCAAAACCGGGCATCATCTTCTGGCACACCGCCTCGGTCGCCTCGGGCACCACATCACGCAGCGCCGGACCGGTACTGCCGGTGGTCACCACCAGACAGCACCCCTCCTGATCACACAACTCCCTCAGGGTCGCCTCAATCTGATCCTGCTCATCGGGGATGAGACGTGCCACCGCCTCCCATGGCGATGTCAGGGCCTTGCCCATCCACGCCTGCATAGCCGGACCACCAAGATCCTCATACTCACCGCTGCTGGCCCGATCTGAGACTGTAACAAAACCGATCCGCGCTGTTGCTGCTGACATCTTCAAACACTCATGCTGCAAAGAGCGTCATAGTATACGCGGCTTATCTCGGCTTTGCCCCATCACTGTTTAATATCTCAGCGTTCGCGAGGTAGGGTTTACCCATCTACACCGACAGCCGACACTATGCTAATTTTCCCTAGTACAAACAATGTTTTTCAGGGAATGGGAATGAAAAAACACCGGGATCAACTCTATACAGGTCATACCGTACTGGCAGTCGGTTTTATCTTGATCCTGCTACTAATGCTGCTCCTCACCCGCAATGCCATGCTGCGAGTCGAAGAATTTAATCTTCACATACAACTTGTTGTCATGGAATACAGCCACAAAACAACCCTGCTAAAAAAAATGCATCGCGCTGCCCGCCAGCGTACCTTCATCATGCATCACATGCTACTGCTGGACGACCCGTTCGCCCAAGATGAAGAGGCAATGAAGATCGAACGCCTGGGGCTGGAGATAACCACCTTCAAGGAGGAGCTGTTGGCACTTCACCTGAGCGATCTGGAGCGCCAATTACTTGAACAACAGGGTGCTATTGCTCGCTACGCTGTACCTCTTCAACGTGAGGCCATTCAGGATATCCTGGCCGGAGAGGTGTCACATGCACGACAGCTAATTATTGAAGAGATCATCCCCACACAACACCAGGTGCTATCCATCCTTGAGCAACTCGAAGAGATTCAGTCCCAGGCGATGGAGAGAACAGCACGTGATGCACAGCAACAACAGCAGGAGGCCAGTAAGAGCTTTCTGCTGGTAGGTGGGGCCTCTCTGCTGCTCGGTCTGCTTATTTTTGCCTTAAGTCTCTATCTGGCTCGCCGACTCACTTATCAGGCTCATCACGACCCACTGACAGGGATCAGTAATCGCCGAGGTTTCGAACAGCAACTCATGTGTTTTTTCAAGGGTACCAGATCGCATGAAGAGGGCTACCTATGTATGATGGATCTTGACCACTTCAAGGCGGTGAATGATCAAGGCGGCCATGCCGCCGGTGACGCCCTGCTGCAGGAACTCACCACACTAATTCGACAGGTTATCCGCCGTGATGATCTATTCGCCCGAATGGGGGGAGATGAGTTTGCACTGCTACTTAAAGAGTGTCCTTTGGACAACGCACGTCACATCACACAAGAGATTCGTCACACGGTCGCCAATCATCACTTCGAGTGGGATGGACTGCAGTTTCAGGTTGGCATCAGTATCGGTCTGGTATCACTGAAAAGTGGGAATAGAGATGCCGCTGAACTAATGACCATGGCAGATGATGCCTGTTATTCCGCCAAGGCCAGTGGTCGCAACCAGATCCACCTGTACAGTGAGTCGGGAAATGGAATAGAAGCGATCTCTGTCGATCACTCACCCTCACTGTAATCACTCAATCTAACAGGCTGCCGCCGACTCCCCCACTCCCCCGCCCTCTCTTCAAACACCCCGGCACAACGCGCACCACACCTGTTGCAGTTACCAGCCGCATCGAGGTTCCACTCTGATAACACATACCAGTCTCGCCCAATAAGTCTCTGGCCACAGCTGTGGCAGTAGGTGCTCTCTCCCGCCTTGTCGTGCACGTTGCCGGTGTAGGCGTAGTACACGCCGTTTTTCAGGGCGATCTCGCGGGCACGGGTCAGTGTTGCCTGCGGGGTAGCTGGCACATCCATCATCTTGTAGTCGGGGTGAAAGGCGGTGAAGTGCATCGGTACCTCGGGGCCAAGCTCCTTAACCACCCACCTTGTCATCGCCTCAAGCTCCTCATCGGAGTCGTTCCAGCCGGGGATCAACAAGGTAGTCAACTCCACCCAAACGTCTGTCTCTTTTTTTAAATAAACCAGGGTATCTAGCACCGGTTGCAGGTGGCCGCCGGTGAGCTTGTGATAGAAATCTTCAGAGAATCCTTTAAGGTCAACGTTGGCCGCATCCATCCACTGGTAGAACTCCCGGCGCGGCGCCTCATGTACATAACCCGCGGTGACAGCCACCGACTTTATCCCCTTGTCACGGCACGCCTTTGCGACATCGATGGCGTACTCGTGAAAGATCACAGGGTCGTTATAGGTGTAGGCGACGGAGCGGCAACCCAGCTCTTCGGCGGCGCTGGCAATAAGGTCGGGGCTGGCAGCATCGGCCAGGGTATCTGTCTCACGCGACTTGGAGATATCCCAGTTCTGGCAGAACTTGCAGGCGAGGTTACAGCCAGCGGTTCCGAAGCTGAGCACCGGGGTTCCCGGCAGAAAGTGGTTGAGCGGTTTCTTCTCGATGGGGTCGACACAGTAGCCGCTGGAGCGGCCATAGGAGGTGAGGACGATCTTCCCCCCTACATTGGCACGCACAAAGCAGAGGCCACGCTGCCCCTCCTTCAGTTTGCAGTCACGCGGGCAGAGGTCACACTGCACCCGCCCGCCATCGACGCTGTGCCAGTAGCGTGTCTCTACCAGATACTCCGACTGCCGCTCCTCTTCGCTGACGATATTATCGCTCATCCCCTCTCCTCTTCTCTAACCCTAAAGGTAGGCGCAGGATGCCGGATGTTGCAAGTCACCTTGCCTGCTATAGTTTAGTCATAATAATGATGATGGAGTGCCCGATGGTATCGATCCGCCCCACCGCCGTTGCCGGCCTCTTCTATCCGGCCGAGCGTGACGAGCTACAGCGTATAGTCGGCGACTTTCTCAGGGGGGCCACCCCTTCCGTAGCGCCGCCCCCCAAGGCGATCATTGTCCCCCACGCCGGCTACATCTACTCCGGCCCTGTCGCCGCCAGCGCCTACGCCCAGATTGCCCCGCTACGCACTACTATCCGACGCGTGGTACTGCTCGGTCCGGCACACAGGGTCGGCTTTATCGGCATCGCGACAAGCAGCGCCAGCCACTTTCACACCCCGCTGGGGGACGTAGTGCTCGATCGCGAATTGGTCGATCAGGTCACCCAACTGCCCGCTGTGCAGCAGTTCGACCAGGCACACCAGATGGAGCACAGCCTGGAGGTGCAGCTCCCCTTTCTGCAGCAGGTGCTGGAGGAGTTCACCCTGCTACCGCTGGTAGTGGGCGATGCAACTCCGCAAGAGGTCGCCACGGTGCTACGTGCGGTGTGGGGCGGTGAGGAGACCCTGATCGTGGTGAGCTCCGACCTCTCCCACTACCACGACTACGCCACCGCACAGCGCATGGACAGGGCCACCTCCAGCGCCATTGAAGAGCTCAACCCCGGTGCCATTCACTACGACGATGCCTGCGGCCGTACCCCACTCAGCGGCCTGTTGCTGGTTGCCAAAGAGATGGGGCTAAAGGCAGAGACGATCGACCTGCGTAACTCCGGCGATACCGCCGGTGATCGCAACCGGGTGGTGGGCTACGGTGCCTACCTGTTTCACTGATCATGGTTACCAGCGCCCAGCAACAAATCCTGCTGCAACTGGCTGAGAAGGCGATCCGCCATGCACTGGAGCGCGGACAGGCGTTGCGGATCAATCCGATAGAGTATGAGGAGGCGCTACGCATCCCGGCAAGTTGTTTTGTCACTCTGAAGAGAAATGGTGAGCTACGCGGCTGTATCGGCTCACTGGAGGCGCACCGCAGCCTTGTGGAGGATGTGGCCCACAACGCCGATGCGGCCGCCTTCTCCGACCCCCGTTTTCCGCCTCTGCGCGAGGAGGAGCTGGTGGGGCTGGAGCTCGATATCTCCCTGCTCACCCCGGCAGAGGCGATCCATTTTGATAGCGAGGCAGACCTCCTCGCCCAGATCAGGCCCGGTGTCGATGGACTGATCATCGAAGAGGGGTACCGCCGCGGTACCTTCCTCCCCTCAGTGTGGCAGCAGTTACCCACGCCAGAACAGTTTCTGCAGCACCTCAAGCTCAAGGCAGGACTGCCGCCTGACCACTGGTCACCCAATATTCACATCAGCCGCTACACCACACAGATCTTCGGCACACAACTCAAAAAATAGCCTTTTTACTGAACTATTTCCTTGTGCCGGCTGTCATACTCTTTATTTTTCAATAAGTTATAGTTAGCACTCAGCTGTTGAGAGTGCTAATAAATATGGTATATTTACCCCATAGTCGTTTACGAGGAGATTCAGATGAGCACCGCACTGACCCTGAGCCAGCCGCAACTGCCCGTCGCCAGCGGGGATCTCGACAGCTACATTCGTGCCGCCCACGCCATGCCGATGCTGAGCGAGGAGGAGGAGTATCAGTTGGCGCTACGCCTGCGCGATGAGAACGACATGCAGGCGGCGCAGCGATTGATCCTCTCCCACCTGCGCTTCGTCATCCGCATCGCCCGTGACTACCGCCACTACGGCCTGGCGCAGGCGGACCTCATTCAGGAGGGGACCGTCGGCCTGATGCGTGCGGTCAGACGCTTCGACCCCACCCTGGGGGTGCGTCTGGCCAGCTATGCGGTGCACTGGATCCGCGCCGAGATCTACGAATATGTGCTGCACAACTGGCGCATCGTCAAGGTCGCCACCACCAAGGCACAACGCAAACTCTTCTTCAACCTCCACAGGATGAAAAAACGCCTCGGATGGTTTAACCGTCAGCAACTGGAAGAGGTCGCCGCGGAGTTGGGGGTCAAACCTGAGGAGGTCGAGGAGATGGAGGGGCGCCTCGCTGCCCACGACCAGATGTACGACCCCTGGAGCTACAGCGACGACGATGACCTGGAGCGCAGCCAGTCACAGGCCTACCTGGCCGATATGCGCGACGAGCCGATGCAGAAGGCCGCCGACGAGGAGCAGGGCGCGATGCAGCAGCAGGTGATGCTCGAAGTCATGGAGAAACTGGACGAACGTACACAGGCGATCATCCGCCGCCGCTGGCTGGATGATGAGAAGGCCACCTTCAAGGAGCTGGCAGATGAATACGGTATTTCTATTGAGCGTATCCGCCAGATTGAGGTAGCGGCATTTGAGAAGATGCGCCGTCGGTTGCAGTGGTTGCGGGGGTAAGCAGCAACTTCCCACCACCAAGATATGCCCTTCCTGTTGGGGGTTGAATTACCGGTTGCAGAGCCACCTCTTCGAGGTAGTCCCGGTAATTGTGACCATATGTATCCTTAGCTTCTGGATCTGCACCGTGCTTCAGCAGCAGATTAACAACCTTCATATCCTTTCTTAAGGCGTAAAACATTAGTGGAGTCCTGTCACCATACTTACTGCGAGCATTGACGTCTACTCCCCCCTCTATCAAAGCTAGAACATGATCATAATCTGAGCCATCACGTAATTTACCTCTATTTATCTTATAGACATTACATCTGGCATAGTCATAGCTTTTTTCACCATCAGGTTCATGCTTAAGATAGTTATCAATTGCAGAGGCTATTTCTGGAAGGTGTCGGAAACAACCTTCAGAAAAAGAAAAACTATGTTTTGATACTTTCAACAGTAAAGTTTCTTCTTCGCTTATCACAGAATTCATAACAGGATTAAAAGACATGATCTTGGCAATTTCATCATGACTACCATGATTCAGTGCATATGATAGTGGGGTATAGGTGACACCACGCCCATTGATATTGGCACCATTTCTATGAAGTATATCAATCGTCTTTATGGTATCACCGTCATACTCACCATCAAGCGAGGTGAGAATTAGAGATTCTTCATGAGTGCCTTCCCTTGAAGATACATATGAAGAGCGCCCATCAATCAAAGGGGATTCGTAGTGAGTTTTGATTTTCACACCTGCGTCAAACATAGCCTCAAGCACATCATGCCTTGACGTCAGCGCTGCCGCCTGGATTACCTTGTCATGCTCAGACTCAGGAGAATCAACCATCGCGGCAAGCAACTTGGAATTAATTTTGTCACTAGCAAAATCAATAGTTAATAGCTGCACGTACTCCTTTGAGCTCATTTCACCAACCATATTATTTTCAATGTAATAAGTGAGTACCTTAAGATGCTTCTTCGTTAACACCATATTAAACAACGCATCACCTGATGCCGTTCTGGATTTCGGGTTTAACCCCAATTCAAACAGAGACAACAAAAAGTCGTCAGTCACATTAGAAACTAAAGGGAATTTTCCTTGCAACAAATAATCTGGACTGACACCAAGTTCAAATGCAGCTTTAATGCCATCTACATCCTTGTTATTAATCGCATTCTCGAAGTACTTATCTATAAAGTGTTTGTTGCAACTTGATGATTCCTGCCCACCCCTAAATGCAAGACCATTTTTTAGGGAGAATGCTAGCAACTTAGAGTGGAATACATCTGCGCCATTAAATCTTTCCTTTGCTCTAACATAACGCTCCCTATCCTTAGTTAAAGATCGTTTGTGGATAGTAGACTGACCTCTACTCATATAAATAAGCTTATCGATTGCTTGTAGATCAATTCCTTTGGCACTGCTCAAATGCAATGCATCAGATGTGTATGAGCACTCATCACCAAAATACTTGTGCAGTGCATCCTTTCCATATATTTTCAAAAATTTCTGAAAAGGAAAATCCTCATCAATAATTAGCCCCTTTTCCATGTCATACAGGATGGATTTGTCGAGCCGCTCATCCGCAAGAGCCATCCTTCGTAGCGCCCGCAGCTGAAACACATCTAACTCATCTGCATGGTTGATTTCATTGTAATACATAGAAAACACCAGATTCTTTAGATGCCCACTAGCATTTTTCGATCTATACTCCCCATCCTCGATAGAAAAAGCTTTTGATGTTGTATATAACTGCCTATAAATATTCACCAACGCTGGTGTGATATAACCCTGTTCTCTGCACTTACGCACCCCCCTCATCACGCTACTGTTGTACATACCCTCCCTACTGCTTTTTGGATAAATCTTTACATTCACATAAATGTCACCACTTTTGAAAGTAGATATATTCTTCCCCCAATCATTAACCCAATCCTTATCAAGCACTAGAAATTCAACCGTTCGTTTATCTCGTACAGTTACTTCAGCCAAACCTTCGGAGTCGGTTTCAACTAACTGCAACTCGCTGCAAAAAATGTCAGACCAATTGCTATAACTCGATTTAATTAAAACCTTCTTGTAAGCCTTGTTGTTTTTGTTATCATGCGACAAACTTATGGTGAATTGTCGTTTTTTTGGCGCCAACCTGGACTCAATATCGAAATCACCATCCACACCTATCAGGTTTACCCCATAAACCTTCAACTCATCCTTGCACAGCCTGTAGAATTTATGCTCTTTCCCTACCTTAACTCCATAAATTTCATAAACCTTGTAGCATGGCGTACCAGGTTTATCGCCCAACATACCGGTCATTCTCAAAAACTTCGCAACTTCCTTTCGCCTTTCCCGATGTCTCCGCTCTTCGTTTTTCGTCATTTCCCGTTTAATCGGGATGATTTTGTACTCAACAGCCTTTAGATAAAAATCAACAGCCCTTGCTGGCTCACCTGCAATATCACGAGCATAGTCTCCAAGTTTAGAATATTCCCGATTGAAATGTGACCTATAGTGTAACCTCACATCCTCCCCAACATTACATCCCCTACTAGCCTCCAAATCCGAGAGCTTTTTACTGGCATCATCAATGTATTTTAAGGGATCTTTTTTTATGACCTCTTCATGAAAATGAAGATAATAGTATTTGTCATTGGCGGCCTCCATCTCAACTTGGCACTTTCCAATATTCCTGCTTTTCCGGTGATCATTCGATGCCCGCTCAGGATCTCTCATCAGCCCATCAAGCCGCATCGACAGCCCCGAAACCAAAGCGTCTGACACAACTCCCCTTTTATTCAAGCCAACCGTAGATTTATATATTTTCTGCCAATCATCCGGAGCGTCACTGGAAAACATCGCATTTATCAGGGTGATGTCACCTTCATACCCCTGTTCTTCATACAGTTTGATAAGTATGTCAGACACTTTTTCCATGGACTGTCCAATAAGTATTTCCATATAATCCGCTCCATAACTGCCATCTTCTTTTTTCATGGACTGCGTCAATTTATCAACATCGATATCGTACAGCGGAGACACCAACTCCAAGCTTTTAGCGGCTCGTGAGTTATCAAATCCAGAAATACTTCTCTTTTGGTACATACATTCGAGAATAGCATCGACAACCAACTGCGATGGCGGATAGTCCTCAATGTACGTGCAATCATCCCTGAGCTTGATTTCTGATGCCAAGCTTAGATTACTCAGAAAAATCGCGATTAATGTTATAATGACTTTCATCCATGTTCCCTCTAAATATACGCACTATCACGTTCGACCGGATTTTCTGGTTACTGCACATTCCGCGCCGGTATACACTTCCCCACCGACTCCGGCATGCAATTTATATTCTCTTCCCACACCGCGTAACCAAGGCGGACATTGGTCAGATTCGCCCCATCCAGCATGGCATCGGTAAGGTCGGCATAGCTGAGGTCCGCCCCCTCAAGATTGGCATTACGCAGGTTGGCGTTGCGCAGATTCGCCCCCTTGAGCTGGGCATTTTGTAGCAGGGCATCCTTCAACTCGCTGAGGCTGAGGTTGGCGTAGTTCAGGTCCGCCCCCACCAGTTTGCCCTGGCTCAGATTTGACGAACTCAGATTCACATTGCGCAGCATCGCGCCGCTCAGGTCGCTCCCCTCCAGCTGACTGCCGCGCAGCAGGCAGTTACTCCAGTTCACCCCGGGGGCGGCAATGGCGTCGCACTGCGGCTCGGCCACGCCGGGCGATGAGGGGATGAGAAAGGGAATGGCCCCTATCGCCAGCAGGATCACCACCACTGCGACATAGGCCGGAACGCGGTTAGGGCGCTTCATCTCGCCGGGCTGAATGTGACGATAGCCCTCCTCTTCGCCAGCAGTGGCGGCCTGCTTGAACAGGCGCGGATTGTCCGCCACCCACTGCTCGCTGGCCTCCAGTCTGGCACGCTCCTCGGCGGGCAGGTCGGCGATGGCGAGACGGCGCTCGGGCTGTGGCTCCGCCAGCTCACCTAGGGGTTGCCAGTTCTCACCGTCGCGGCTCACCAGGCTTTGGCGATCCAGCCGTTGCAGGATCAGGTAACGACTGATCTGCCAGGCGGGAAATGGCCCGCGCCCCTCTCCGTGAAGTTGCAGATACCACTCTGTTGCCCTAGCCACGGCCATCCCAAAATCCTTACGTTGTGAATAAAGGCTGCAAACCGCCAGTCCGCTTGGCATATACTGCAACATAAGAGTTACCACCGCCAGAGGTAGAGCCCCCGCCAGCCGGTCAGCCCGTTATGGAGATCACCCCACCACCACCGCCCAAGATGCCACTGCTGGCACTGGCCAAAGGCCAGGGCGGCGGTGATCTTAGCTTTCTCAAACCGGGTCAGTTGTTCAGTGCCAAAGTTGTCGGTCAGGGCGAGGACGGTACGCTGGAGATCTCGCTCAACGACAGGTTGCTCAGGGTGCT
>JAOUQQ010000054.1 GCA_029879245.1 Chromatiales bacterium
TTGTAAACCGTCGTAAAATAGCGGGCTTGATTTTATGTGGGTCGCCGATAGGCGGCCCCGTTTGTTTGTGATGATGAGGATTTCACTGGCATGGTAACCATCCGTATGGCACGTGGCGGCTCCAAGAAGCGCCCCTTCTATCAAATCGTTGTGACCGACAGCCGCAACCGTCGTGACGGTCGTTTTATTGAACGCGTCGGTTTCTTCAACCCCGTTGCCCGTGGCAACGAGGAGCGTCTGCGCATTGACCGTGATCGCGTTGACCACTGGGTCGCACAGGGTGCCCAGACCTCCGAGCGCGTTGCTAGTCTGCTGAAGCAATCTGCTTAATCTTTCAGCTGTTTCCGTGCCCGTTTGCTGATCAGGGGCGGGGGTAGTGATGGAAGATAAAGGTTATATCGTGGTAGGCCGGATTAACGGTCTTCACGGCGTGCGGGGCTGGGTGAAGGTCTTCTCGCATACCCAGCCGCGCGAGAATATTCTCAGTTACCGTACCTGGTACCTCTCAAGGGGTGGGCAGTGGGTAGCAACCAGGGTGGTCAACGGTCGCCAGCAGGGTAAGGGGATCGTCGCCCAGCTTGAGGGTTGTGATGACCGTGATGCGGCGACTGCACTGATGGAGAGCGTGGTCGCCATTAGGCGCGAACAACTGGCCGATACGGCGCCCGGTGAATACTACTGGGCCGACCTGCAGGGGCTGCGAGTCATCAATGCCGGGGGCGTCGAGCTTGGCGTGGTGGATCACCTGCTGGAGACCGGTGCCAACGATGTGCTGGTGGTGCATGATGATGGCACTGAGCGTCTCATCCCCTACGTGATGGGGCAGTTTGTGCTTGAGGTGAAACTGGGTGAGGGGACGATAAGGGTCGACTGGGACCCCGACTTTTAGCGATGCGGATCGATGTCGTCACCCTCTTTCCACAGATGTTCGAGGCGGTAAGCCAGTACGGTATTACGCGCCGCGCGGTGGAGCAGGGGATAGTCGAGCTGGGGACGTGGAATCCGCGTGACTACACCCACGACAAACACCGCACGGTGGATGATCGCCCCTACGGCGGCGGCCCCGGGATGCTGATGAAGGTGCAGCCGCTGCGCGATGCGCTGCACGATGCGAAAGCTGCAGGTGAGGGCAAGGCCCATGTGGTCTACCTCTCGCCCCAGGGCCGGCCACTGACCCAGCAGGGGGTGAAGAAGCTGGCCACCCAGCAGCACCTGGTGTTGATCGCCGGGCGCTACGAGGGGGTGGACGAGCGCTTCCTCGAGGCCGAGGTCGACGCCGAGTGGTCGATCGGCGATTACGTCCTCAGTGGTGGTGAACTGGGGGCGATGGTGATCATCGATACGGTCACCCGCCTTTTGCCCGGCGCACTGGGGCATGAAGATTCTGCCGGGCAGGACTCCTTTAGCGAGGGCCTGCTCGACTGCCCCCACTACACCCGACCTGAGGTGTTTGAGGGGAAGAGGGTTCCCTCCGTACTGTTGAGCGGGGACCACCAGGCGATAGCCCGTTGGCGTGAGAAACAGTCTCTGGGACGGACCTGGTTACGACGGCCTGATCTGTTGGCCGCAATGGAATTGAGTGATGAGCAGCAGGGGTTACTGCAGCAATTCATTCATGAACATGAACAGAACTGAATTTTACGTGTATAATTGACGGACTTTTTTCCGGGAGTTTTAGAAATGAGCAACATCATCCAGCAACTCGAA
Organism: Chromatiales bacterium; assembly: GCA_029879245.1. Classification (GTDB taxonomy): domain Bacteria; phylum Pseudomonadota; class Gammaproteobacteria; order Thiohalomonadales; family Thiohalomonadaceae; genus JAPHSX01. Next base: position 1,708 of record JAOUQQ010000054.1, read on the forward strand.
GCAGAGCAGATGAACCGTGAGGTGCCGGAGTTCGGTCCCGGCGACACCGTCGTGGTTCAGGTGAAGGTTAAGGAAGGCACCCGCGAGCGTCTGCAGGCCTTTGAAGGTGTCTGCATCGCCAAGCGTAACCGCGGCCTCAACTCCGCCTTCACCGTGCGCAAGATCTCTCACGGTGAGGGTGTTGAGCGCGTATTCCAGACCTACAGCCCTGCCATCGACTCGATCACCGTGAAGCGTCGTGGTGACGTGCGTCGCGCCAAGCTCTACTACCTGCGTGAGCGTACCGGTAAGGCGGCTCGCATCAAGGAAAAGCTCTAAATCAGGGCGTTTTCCGGCGAACGGCATTGCAGGTGAGAACGCTGCAGGCTGTGAACGCACTCAAAGACGGGCACCCCCTTCGTGGTGGTGCCCGTTTTCTTTTTATTGCCCTCTGCGTTCTCCTCCTCTCTCCCCGATCTGCTGTAGCGATAGAGCTGGCTGAACTATCTCGTCTGGCCAAAGGGGGGGCATCTCAACTGGCCCTGGCACTCATCGCTGAGCATCAACCCAGCTTCGATCAGGGTGCCGACAAATGGCAGCGCTGGGAGCGGGTGCGGCTCCGTATCATGCAGGAGCATGGACGCTGGAGCGAGCTGGCCGATCACATAGCCACCTACCCGACCGAGGTGCCAGATGAATTTTCCGACTGGGCCGCACAACATCGCGCCAACGCCCTGATTAATGCCTCACGTTATGTCGAGGCACGACAGCTGTTGCGTGACCTTATCTGGCAAACCAGTGATGAGGGTGCGGTGGAGGTAGCACGACTGGCGCAACTGCGTCGGTTGGTGATGGAGAGCTATCTGGAGGAGGGAAACATCGATGACGCCTATGCGGCGATGTTGCGCTACCAGCAGGACTACAGTGAGCAGAGTCACGAGGCGTTGCTGTTGCGCGCACGGGTACTGCTCGCCGCGGATCGCGCCGCAGAGTCACTGGCACTACTGAAGCGGATGAAGCCACAGGGGATAGTCGATGCCCTGCTGGCCCTGGCAACGATTCGCAGTGGCGGGGATGCTGCCAAGGTGCTCAAGCAGGCCCGTTCAATCGTGGTAGAGGAAGAGGATGAGCAGCAGCGCTGGCTCTGGCTGGGAGTGATGGCCGAGGCGGCAGAGAAGATCGACAGCAATGCCAACCTGGTGATAGCGATGGAGCGGATGCTGCAACTGGGGTCATCGATACGGATCCCGCTGAGTGAGCGGCGCCTCTTTTCCCTGAGCCCCGACCTGCTGTGGCAGGGCTATCTGGGCTATGCAGAACGGATTGCCAACCGTGAGCAGATTCTGCTCGGTGACGATGCTGCCTGGCTAAAGGAGGCAGAAAGAACAGAGACACTCTATCCGGTGCGTAAGCGCTCCCTCTACGTCATGCTGGCGATCAATGGAACATCACAGTCGATGCGTGATCGTGCCCATCAGGCGATCATGGCGCAGTTTGATGCGATGGGGGAGGAGGGTCAGGTGCTGTTACACGGTCTCTATCTCGACAGTGAGCGCTATGCAGAACGCTGGCGTCTGCCGCAAGTGATTGCCTATCGGTTAGTGGATGAGGCGATAAAGGGCGGTGATCTGCCACTGGCTTCCTCTCTGCTACAGCATCTGCCGGAGCCTCCAGGCGATACCGAGCGTTTCTCCTGGCAGATGCGTCGCGCCAAGGTCTTTCTGCTTGCAGGTGATTACGAAGAGACAGACAAGTTGCTCTCAGCACTGATGCCGAGTGCTGCAGCCCTGGGTGATCAGCAGCGCGACCAGGTGGTACAACTGCTGTTTGACCTGCAGAAGGTCAATGAGCACGAACGTGCCTTCCGCCTGTTATCACAGATGTACCAGAGTGTGCCGGCGATTAAACTCAAAAGGGAGTTGCTCTTCTGGATGGCCGATTCGCGCAAGGCACAGGCGATGCATACCGATGCGGCTCGATACTATCTGCAATCGGCGACACTGGATGACAATAACAGCATGGACCCCTGGGCACAGACTGCGCGCTATCAGGCGGCGAAGAGTCTGACTGAGGCGGGACTGAACCGTGATGCCGCCTATATCTATCGTGAGTTACTCAAGATCACAAAGAGCCCGGAGCGACGCTCGGTGCTGCGCCATGAACTGCAGCAGTTGAGGCTACAGGGCGAACGGGGCTGATGTTCTGTTGCCGTGAGGTGGAGTTTGAGACGCCCATTCCGGGGGCTCCCCATCTCTCATTGCAACTCACTGAGAGTTCGATTGGTGCAGCAAGGGCGCTGCTTCGCGCCTATTTTGCCGATCCCCATACCGTGATCCCACCCCAGCACACCTGCTGTGGTACCCCCTACCAACAACGGGTCTGGCTCGCACTGCAGCAGATCCCCGTGGGTGAGGTGCGTACCTACGGTGAGCTGGCGGCTCAGCTCGGTAGTTCGGCCCGCGCCGTGGCTCAGGCCTGCCGTAGCAACCCGTTGACGATCCTCATCCCCTGTCACCGTGTAATCAGTGCCACTGGCCTGGGGGGCTATATGGGTCAGACAGAGGGCGAGGCGCTGGAGATCAAGCGCTGGTTGCTGCACCATGAGGGTTATGTCTAAAGCACTTGTTGAAGAGGATGTGGCACTTATCGAACGCTTTAGTGACGCCCTGTGGCTGGAGCGCGGACTGAGTGAAAATACCCTCAACGCCTATCGAAGTGACCTGCAGTCACTGGCACGCTGGTTACGAGCCAATGAGTCCGCCCTGCAGCACGCCGCCCGCCACGAGTTACTCGCCTACCTGCAGCAGCGGGTGGAGGCGGGGGCCAGACCACGCTCCAGTGCACGACTGCTCTCCAGTATCCGCCGCTTCTACCGCTATCTGTTGCGTGAGTCCGTCATAAGGGAGGATCCCAGCGCCCGCATCGATGCCCCCAAACTGGGGCGTCCCCTGCCCAAGACCCTGACCGAAGAGGAGGTCGAGCGGCTGCTTGCAGCCCCGGATCTCAAAACCACTATGGGTTTACGTGACCGCGCCATGCTCGAGGTACTTTACGCCAGTGGTTTGCGGGTCTCAGAGCTGGTCGGACTAACACTGGCACAGGTGAATCTGCAGCAGGGGCTGGTAAGGGTGATGGGAAAGGGGAGCAAGGAGCGGCTGGTACCACTGGGTGAGGAGGCGCTGCACCGATTACAGACTTTCATGCGTGAGGGTCGTGGACTATTATTGGGGGAGAAGCGCGCGGAAGCGCTCTTTCCCAGTAAACATGGGGCAGCGATGAGTCGTCAGGCCTTCTGGCAGTTGATTAAACGATATGCCGTTCAGGCCGGGATAAGCAAGCCACTCTCGCCACACACGTTGAGGCATGCCTTTGCGACACATCTGCTAAACCATGGTGCTGACCTGAGGGTAGTGCAGTTGTTACTGGGCCACAGTTCACTGTCGACAACGCAGATCTACACCTATGTGGCGCAGGAACGCTTAAAGGGGTTACACGCGATGCACCATCCGCGTGGGTAATCTGATGCGGGACTAGAAGGATAACGATAAATGCCAAACATGGAACGAGAGAAGATCGGAGTTGGTAGGCTTAGCATCGGCATGTATGTGTCGGAGCTGGACAGGCCCTGGCTGGATTCGCCATTTCTTTTTCAAGGTTTCCCGATTCGTAATGAAGATGAGATCAAGCAGCTTCAGGAGTGCTGTCAGTACGTCTATATCGACAGGGAGAGAAGCATTGAGTGGCAACCAGATGCCCGATTCTCCACTCAATCCATAGAGGAGGCACCGGCTGTCCGGTTTTCCACTCAGGGGGTAAACAGAGCGAAATCGTTAGAGGTGGTTAAATATCGTGACCGAGTAAGTTTTGTTGATGCCCTGCCTGAGGCGATGGCTTTACACAGTGACACGAAGAGTTATATCGACTCTGCGTTGGAGGATGTTCGGCTGGGACATAGTATCGATATTCATGGGGCTCGTGATCTGGCAAATCGTCTGGCGGATAATATTGTAAAAAACGAGAATGCCATGGTGTGGCTTACCCAGTTAAAGAAACGAGATGAATATACCTCCATGCACAGTATCAATGTCTGTGTCCTTTCCCTTCTGTTTGGCCGTTTTCTCGGGCTTGAGGAGGAGAAACTGGGGCTGCTTGGGCTGGGGGCGCTGCTACATGATGTTGGAAAAATGCGTGTACCGAAGCCGATCCTCAATAAACCGGGAAGTTTGAGTAGTGAGGAGAAGGTGGTGATGAACCGCCATCCCGAGTGGGGCCATTCCATATTGGAAAAACAGGGGGGAGTTCATCCAGCCGTTCTGGATATCGCACTCTCCCACCACGAGCGCTATGACGGTAGCGGCTACCCGCATGGGCTAAAGGGTAAGGAGATCAGTCAATATGCCATGGTGGTGTCCATTATCGATTTCTACGATGCCGTGACCAGTGACCGAGCCTATCATTTGGGCATCTCCCCACACGAGGCACTGAACATGATGTACGCCGAGGCAGCCCGTACTTTCCCTAAACCGTTGGTTGAATCTTTCATTCAGTGCCTTGGTATCTATCCTATCGGTAGCCTGGTGGAGCTGGACAGCGGTGAAGTGGGGGTAGTCATGACCGTCAATCGGGAGCATCGCCTGAAACCGATCCTCTCACTGGTACTGGACAGAAACAAACAGTGGCTACCACAGAGTAAGATGATGAACCTTGAGTTGATGACGCGCAGTGATACAACAAAACGGATTAAGTCAATTTTGGAGTCTAACGCCTTCGGCATTGATGTCAGAAAGCTGATTATGCAGAGCAATATGACGGCACCGCTCGCTATGGTGTAATGTACTTTGTTTGATAAGTGATGAGGATGATGTAGCCGATGCCTTCTTTTGATGTTGTTTCTGAAATTGATCACCATGAGTTGACCAATGCTGTGGACCAGACCAATCGTGAGATCAGCAATCGCTTCGATTTCAAGGGCAGTGATGCACGGGTTGAGCAGAGTGACGGCGGCCTGACGATGGAGGCGGAGAGCGAATTTCAGCTCGATCAGATCATCACGGTACTGAATCAGAAACTGGCCAAGCGCGGCCTGGATATCTCCAGTCTGGAAAGGCAGGGTGTCGAGACCAGCAACATGCGGGCACGGCAGAAACTTACCCTCAAGGAGGGGATCGACAAGGAGCTGGCGAAGAAGATCGTCAAGCTGGTGAAAGAGAGCAAGATGAAGGTGCAGGCGTCTATTCAGGGTGAACAGGTGCGGATCACCGGCAAAAAGCGTGATGACCTGCAGGAGGCGATCGCCCTGCTCAAGGAGGCGGGGCTGAGTCAGCCAATGCAGTTCACCAACTTCCGCGACTAGGGCGGGGTGCGATAATGGCAAAGCACCTCTTTTTACTGATCGCTATCCTCTTCGTGATGGTTATCATTTTTGCGGCAAGGAGTGAACCGGCAACGGCCGTACTGCAGCCTGCGACCTCGAAGAACATTCCATCCAGTGTCGATCTTGAGTTAGTTAACAGTCGGCTTGCGGCTGCCTTCAATGCCAAGCCCGACTCTGTGGCGGCCTCACCACTGCCTGGATTTCTTGAGGTGACCTTTGGCTCAGAGCTCTTTTATGTCTCTGAGGATGGTAGCCATCTCATTAATGGTGAAGTGTTTGACCTGGTGAGTCTGGATAATCTCACTGAAGAGCGTCGCGCGGTGGATCGAAAAAAGATTCTGGCAATGATCCCCGAAGAGACGATGATCGTCTACCGGGCGCCAGATGAGAAATATCTGCTGAGTGTCTTTACCGACATCGATTGCGTCTACTGCCGTAAGCTTCATCAGGAGATGGCGCAGATCAACGCGCTGGGGATCACGGTGCGCTATCTCGCTTACCCGCGTGCGGGTCTTAACTCACCATCCTATGACAAGGCAGTGAGTGTCTGGTGTAGTGCGAATCCACATCGGGCAATGGATGAGGCCAAGGGGAGTGGCAAGATAGAGGCGATGAAGTGTGATGCCCCGGTAGCGGCACATATGCAACTGGCAAGGGCTCTAGGGGTAAACAGCACCCCATCACTATTGTTGTCAAACGGCAGGTTACAGCCCGGTTATGCCCCGGCAGAGCAGTTATTGGCCCTGTTCCGTTAATTCGATTGGGGTGCTCTTCATCTCATGCAGCTGAGTGCAACTGGTGAAGAGTAGAAAAGTTCGGATCACTTTGTGTGGCCATAGATGTTGTACCCCTTCTGCGTAATAGCCCATTTGATCCGCGTAGTCTTGAGCCAGCTCGGCAATGTTCTCCGGTGTGGCATGGCGATGTGTCTTATAGTCGATGACCCATGCCTCATCACCGCGTAGCAACAGGCGATCGATAACGCCGTGTACGGTGCATCCATCCTGCTGTCGGTAGATGAGCGGCGCCTCGTTCATCGCCTCACCACTCTCCGGGTGGAAGATCTCGGCCATCGCCGGGGCATTCATAATCTGCTCTGCCTCATCGGCCCATTGTTGCAACCGGTGATCGCTGTGGGAGAGTCCCTGTTCGCAGGCGAGCTGTAGTAGTGCCTCACTACGTGACAGGCCTTCGGTGGTGCTGAGTAGTTCAAGCATCCGGTGGATAGCGATCCCCCGTACTCTGCCATCTTCATCGACAATACCACCACGAGCCTCTGACACTGTTTGTTGCCGACTGGGTGCGATCTCATACCAAGACGATGGAACCTCCATAGGACGGCGCAGCGCCTCCGGCAGTCCGACAGGCGTGTCATCTTCCGGCTGGGTTGGGGCTGTTTCGATAATTGGCGGGGTGCCACTCTCGAGCACACACGCTTTATCAGCTGCGATCTCATCAAGCGGGTCCAGCGCCCGGCGCAGTACCCCATACCAGCCCAGCTCGTCCCCCCTGCGCGGAGCGGAGCCGGTGATGTAGAGCAGTTGCCGTGCGCGAGTCAGGGCGACGTAGAGCAGATTGCCATCCTCGCGTCGCTCCTGTTGCTGCTCCTGCTCCAGCAGTTGCCGGGTAAATACCCCCTGCTGTGACTTTTTTCCTATCAGTAGCAGCGCCTCCGGTCTGGTGGCCTCGGCGGGCCAGTCGACCAGGGCGTTGAAGGGACGATCACTGCCGTGGCTGCGTGCGCTATCGGCAATAAAGAGTACCGGTGCCTCCAGCCCCTTCGAGGCGTGAATGGTCATGATGCGTACCCGGTCACTCTCACCGCCCGGGGCCTCATCAGGGGCCTCGTCACTGTTGTGGCGCATCTCACCAAGTCGGGCGAGAAAACGCCCCAGGCTGGGGTAACGTCCGCTGTCGATGGTCAGGGCCAGCTCGAGAAAACGGGTGAGGTTGGCCTCACCACGACCCTGCAGGTGGGGCGGATAGGCGGCACGGTAGCGGGCCAGTAGATCACCTTCGTTAAAGATGCGATCCAGCAGGTCGTGAATTGGTAAGATCCCCGCCACTGTACGCCACCGTGTTAACAGTCGTGCGGCGCGCTGCAGCGCGTTGCTGCCGCCCTCCACGACCATCAGGCGTTGATACCAGTTGCCGAGTTCTCGCTCCATCATCGCCAGCTGCGCCAGGTCGTCGTTATCACAGTCGAACAGGGGTGAGCGCAGCACCTGAGCCAGCGAGAGGTTGTTGTAGGGGGTGAGTAGCACCTCCAGCAGCGCCACCATGTCGCGCACCTCCAGGCTCTCCAGCAGGGTACCGCGTTCGGCCCCGATGTAAGGGATCCCAGCTTGACGCAGCGCCTTCTCATACTCACCCACGTGAGAGCGGCTGCGTACCAGGATCATCACATCACCATAGTGCAGCTTCCGGGCTATCCCCGCCGCACCGATGGGTGTCTGCTCAGTGATCAGCCGGGTGATTTCGCTTGCGATCTGCTCCCCTTCACGCAGGTGGCGTTGGTCATACTCGACAGGGCGTGGCTGGTGCAGCGGATTACGCAGGCCAGGGGAGGGCTCCACCTCGCTACCCGGGCTCAGGCCGTCGTCATCGAGTAGCGGCAGCAGTGTGATGCGTCCCCACAGCTCTGTGCGGTGGGTGGTGTGCGGGGTGAAATCGCTTAGTATTCCCTGCATCGGGCCATTGTCACCAAATAACCGGTTGACCCCCTGCATGATCGCGCTGGCCGATCGCCAGGAGGTGTGCAACGGATAGCCGTGGGCGCCCAGGTGATCCGTAAGCCATTGGTGGGCAGTCTGAAACAGTCGCGGCTCGGCGCGACGAAAGCGGTAGATCGACTGTTTGGCATCACCCACCAGAAAGACGCTTCGCTCGCGCTCACCGCCACCTGCCGCCATCTCCTGCAGTAGCGGCAGCAGCAGCCGCCACTGGGTGGGGTTGGTGTCCTGAAACTCATCTACCAGCAGATGCTCAATGCGCTGATCCAGTTTGTATTGTACCCACTGGGCATTTTCACTCTGGTTGAGGAGACGGTAGGCCCGCCACTCCAGGTCGGTAAAGTCGAGCTGGCGCTGCTCCGCCTTGAGCTGCTGAAAATTTTCCAGCAACTGCATACCCGCCTGATACCAGGCACTACACGCCCTCAGGGTGGTGAGGGCGGTGAGTTGCTCACGGGTCTCCAGCAGTGCACTGCAGAGCGCACCATGCAGAGCGATAAAGTGCTCCTCGCCCCGCTCCCCCATCTTCTTCGCCTGGGTTGCCGATGCCTTGCAGGCTCGTGGCTCCCCCTTTTGCGTCAGCATCGCCTCAGACAGGTGGTGGTATCGCCTCTCCAGCGGGTGGTCGGGGAGTTGTGCATCGGCCAACTGCTCCAGCCGCTTTAGATTGGTTGCGGTGGGGTGCAGGGCGAGGAGTCTGCTGTATTCGTTAAGTTGCTCTTCGACTGCCGGGATGAAGAGTTGCGATAGTGGCTCTGTACCCTCGTCGATGCCCAGTTGTTGCGCTAGCCGCTCGGTGGCGTAGTCGAGGGGGGCGCTCTGCCCCTCGGTGTAGGCCCACCAGTCACCCCGGTGGGTAAGAAATGAGAAGAGCGCCTGGCTCATTCCACTGAGTCCGCCACAGTAGTCGAGCAGTGTCTCAAGCTGCTGTGCAAGCGGGCCATCGGCTTGCAGTGTGGCCTGCTCAATCAGCAGGTCCCAAGCCTCACGGGTCAGTTCGCCGCCTCCCTCCAGCAGTTCAAAGCCGGGCGGGATCTCCGCCTCCAGCGGGAAGCGACGCAGGATCTCCTGACAGAAGGCGTGAAAGGTGGTGGTGCGTACGCTCTTGCCTCTTTGCAGCAACTCCTCATAGAGGCGGCGGGCACGACTGCATGTCGCATCATCCGGTGTGAGTGAGAGCTCACGTAGCAGTTGCTTAAGCTCCTGCTCATCGGCGCAGGCGAGTTGCAGCAGTCGATCGGCAAGGCGGCTCTGCATCTCGGCCGCCGCCTTGCGGGTAAAGGTGATGGCGAGGATCGACTCTGCCCTCGCCCCATGCAGCAGCAGGCGCAACAGGCGACTCACCAGTAGCCAGGTTTTACCGGTGCCGGCCGATGCCATCACCGTGGCGTTGACATGCGGTGAGCTGGGTTCAGGTTGTCTATTCATACAAGGAGCATAATGACGTGATGGACGCTGGTAAACAGTGGTAGGCGTGTAGGACAAATCCTATACGGTTGTAGGTCATATGATGATTAGACAGTATCTAATAATCGGATTAAATTCATGGGATTTAGTGTAATTCCTTAAAAAGCAAAGAGAATTCTTCAATGTTCATGTTAGGGTTAACCCCGTATCTGAAAGTGCCCCCACTTGTAGGAAATAACCAACCTGATAACCTGTGCGGCATAAGGATGTTCTCACGGATGAAGCAGAGAGACTAGACACGGGAACCAGTCGACTCACGGATCTGCTCAGGGAAGTTAAAGGAATAACAACAATAACTGGAACGGTTTCCATGCGACGGAACTATCAGGACGATACATCAAGGGATCTGATGCTGGCAGGATGTCGGGAGGGAAAGTAATCAAAGGCGGCTAGCGATAGTCGCCTTTTTTATTGCTGCCACTATTAGCGGGGCGCAACTGACCCCAGCGGCCAGCTACCACGTCGGCATACCCCCTCCATCTGGCAGTAACCGCACACCCCCTCATCTCCCCAGGCGGGCAGTACCACTGCTGCCTCCATCTCCCGTTGCAGTGTGCGCAGCCGCTCGGCCGTCTCGTCGCGCAGTTGATTTAGCTCATCGCCCTGCAGGGTTGAGCGGCTCTCCACCTTTCTCCCGTCGAGGGCGAGGTATTCGACCTGCTCCACATGGTATTGACTGTATTGTGCCAACAGGGCGTAAAAGGGGAGCTGAACCGCCTCGCCACTTAGCACCTCCTCTGCAGTGGCGGTGGCGCCGGTCTTGTAGTCGACCACCGCGTGGGCCTGATGCCGACGGTCGACCCTGTCGAGCCTGCCGCTCAACTCCAGTGTGGGGTCGAACCCCTCCGTGGTGATCTCAAGTTCAACCTCCTCCACCCGGCCGCTCTGCTCGCGCTCCATCTGCCACGCCAGGTAGTCGGGGATCCTCTCCAGCCAGCGTTGCAACCAGCCACGGTGGAGGAAGTTATCCTCCAGGTCTCTGGCAAAGACAGCCTGGCTAATCGACTCCAGTAGTTGCTGCCCCTCGGCGAGGGTGTTCATCTCCAGCCGTTTGCAGAAAGGGCCGGGAAGCCCCTTCATGTCGCTATGAAAGGCCTGCAGGATCTGGTGCACCCGCTCGCCGTAGTCGCTTTTCTCCAGCGCCTGGCGGATCTCATCAGGGGGGGCGAGCCCCAGCCCACGCGCCGCATAGAACTGATAGGGGCAGTTGATGAGCTGCTGATAGGCGGAGGCGGAGTAGCGCCGTGGCAGCAATGGTGCTGGCAGGGTGGGTTGCGGCATAGCGGCGGGTGCCGGCAGTGGGGCATACTCATGGCCGATAGCGATCGGGGGAAGCTTGAGCAGGGCCGAGAGCTGCAGTGCCTCCAGGTTACTCCCGTAGGCGAGCTGGTGGAAACTGCGCAGCGCTGCGAGCCAGGGGCTGGGGATGATCTCCTCGCCATCCTGCTGTCGGCGCAGGGTAAGCAGTAGCCGGGGGGAGGATTCGAGCAGGCGGCGGAAGTGGTAAAAACGCTCTGCCTGCTGCTCATCCCCGGTGGGCAGATGGAGCTCGCGGCGAACCGCATCATTAAAGAAGGGGCTGGTGGTGGGGCTGCCGGGCAGCAGCTCGCGCTCCATCCCGGCGATGATAAGGGCGTCGAACTGCTGTAGCTGACTCTGCCCCAGTCCCATCAGGGTGACGGCACCTCCCCGGTTATTCAGGCGAAAGTGGGAGTGCTCCAGTATGCGCCCGAGCCAGCCGCGAAACTCCAGCCACGACAACGCCTGATGCTCATCATGTACCGCCTGGTGTAGCTGCTGCAGGGTATCGAGCAGCTGGGCCCCGGCGGCATCGGCTGCCAGCCCCTGTTCTAGCCCCAGTGGTGGGAGGCTCTGCAGCAGGGCGCTGAGATAGTGGCTGGCCGGGCGGTGACCACTCAGTAGAGGGGTTAGCGGGGCGACACACTCCCGTAGTCGCTGCAGCAGGTCGGCCACCCCATCCAGCCCCGCCGCCAGGTTTGCCGGCAGGCGGTGCTGACGAAACTCTGTCTGGCGCAGATAGCGCTGTAGACCGCCGGCGATGTTTTCGTGGAGCACAATATCCTGCTCCAGCCGGTAGACCCGGTTGAGGTGTGCCTCGCGCTCTTCGCCGTGGAAGATGAAGGGGGACTTGAGCAGGTCGAGCATGGCTCGGTGGTGAAAATCCTCCTCTACACACTGCAGCCACTGCTCCAGGGTGGCTGCGGCGCTGGTGGTGGAGAGGGCCCAGCCGGAGCTGTCGTGCAGGGCGACTTCGGAGCGCTCCAGCAGGGCGCGCAAGCGGCGGGCGAGGCGGCGATTTTCGGTGATAATGCCGATCTGGCTGTGCCCCTCCAGCAGCCACAGGCGCACCTGCAGCTCGACCGCACGCGCTTCAGTTTCATCGCCATCGGCGTGGAACAGCTCAATCGAATCACCAACCGGAGAGTCGGGATGGTTTCGGGCAAACTCCCGGGCGCGCTGCTGTAGCGCTAGCGGGTCATCATCCGGGGTGTAGACCTTCTCAAACAGGGCGTTGCGGCTGCCCCTGTTGTGGATACGCTCCTGTACCGGAGGGAGGGCGTTTAACAGGCGCAGGAGTGGGGTGCGTGGGTGGTAGCTCTGCGCGGGTGGCGCCCCGGCCTCACCGTGAAGCAGCAGGGTGAGCCTCTCCCCCTCCACCATCCCGGTGAGCCACTGGCGTTCAGCCAGGCTCTGGATAGGCAGCCCCGCCATGTACAACTTCCCTTTAACAGGCAACTGCAGGGAGGCGGAGAGCTGCAACAGATAGCGGGTGTGCTGATCGACAAGGCCGCGCCCGTGCAGTTGCTGGTGCCAGGCGTGCCACAGGGTATGGACCAGATGTGCCTCGCGCTCCAGTGCCTTCGGGTGGTCATCTCCCAGGCCATAACCGCTGGCGACGGCACGGGTAAAGTCGGTTAGATCCTGCGGGAGTTCGACTCGGTTGAGGGTCAGTTCATCGAATAGTGCGAGCAGGCTATCGGCGAGGGCCCAGAGGTTGGCGTTGCCAAACAGTGACTGATGCTCTCGCAGCGCCTCGACCAGGATCAGGGGGCGCTGATCATCGCTGACAATTGACTGGGGGATATTTAATGGCAGCGCATTCAACCACTCTCTCAGGGTGGTGATGTGGGGTCCGAGCAGGGCATCAAGGCCGAGTGTTGCGGCCTGTTGTAGCAGCAACTGGCGCAGCCGAGGTGCGGCGCTCGGTTCGGGCAGCAGCACCACCACACCCTCCAGTCGCGGCAGCCGCTCGGCGTGCTCGGCCAGCAGACGTGTGGCCAGTGTCGCCAGCGGGTCGTCGCCATAGGGGATTAGCTGGACGGCGCTGGCGTGCAACTAGACATTCTCCAGCTGGAACAGCTTCATCACCGGCTCATTCAGTGTGGGGTCGTCATTGAAGCCGGAGACCAGCAGCAGGGTATTGCCGCTGTGCAGCAGGTTGTGGCTACGTGCGATCTCTTCACTCAACTTGCGCCAGTCGTGGCACACCTCTTCGGTAGTGCTTACTGGCACTACGCCCCAGTGGAGATTAAGGCGGCGGTAGACCACCTCGCTGGTGGTGATCCCCATGCAGGGGGCAGTGGGACGCGCCGCGGCGATGATCTGTGCGGTAATGCCGCTGCGAGTAGGGATGATAATACCCTGCAGCTTGAGACTCTCGGTCATCAGGGTGGCGGCGCGCGCTACCGCCTCGCGCAGCGGCAGTTTGGTCTCGTTACGGCGCAGCACCTGACCACCAAACTGATTGTGCTGCCACTGGTAGTTCTCCATCTCGCGCAGAATACGATCCATGGTGGTCACCGCCTTGACCGGGTATCGACCGCTGGCGGTCTCGCCCGAGAGCATTACCGCATCGCTGCCGAGCAGAGCGGCGTTGGCCACATCCCCCACCTCGGCGCGGGTGGGGCGTGATGAGGTGATCATCGACTCGAGCATCTGGGTGGCGACGATCACCGGGCGGTGGTGCTGGCGTGCCAGGGTGATGAGGTCACGCTGGATCAGCGGCACCTGTTCGGCGGGCAGTTCGATCCCCAGATCGCCGCGGGCGATCATGATGCCGTAGGCCTGCTGCAGGATCTCTTCGATATTCGCCACTGCCTCCGGCTTCTCAATCTTGGCGATGATCGGGATCTCCCGCCCCAGCTTCTTCAGATGTCGCTGCAGGGTGACCACCTCGGCGGCGCGGCGTACAAAACTGAGGGCGATAAAGTCGGCCCCCAGCTCCACAGCCAGTTCTGCATCCTTGCGATCTTTTGCCGTGGTGGCGGCAACCGAAAGGGTGGAGTCGGGGAGATTAATCCCCTTCTTCTCTTTTAGTGTGCCGCCATAGATGACCTTGCAGTGGACCTCCTTCTCCTCCACGCCCTCCACAACAAGTTCAAAATTACCGTCGTCGAGAAAGATGCGCTCGCCCGGTTTTACATCCTTGTAGAGATTGCGATATTGCGATGGGATCAGGCCGGGGCTACCGATAACATTGCGGCAGGTGACGACAATTCGTTCCCCCTCAACCAACTCGATGGCGCCACCTTCAAGATTGCCGACGCGGATCTTCGGTCCGCAGAGGTCCATCAATATCGCCACCGGCTGCTTCAGTTTTTTTGCACAGCGGCGTACCCGGGTAAAGAGTTCGCGGTGCGAGTCGTGGTCGCCGTGGGAGAGGTTGAGGCGAAAGACGTTTGCCCCGGCATGGATCAGCCGCTCAATGGCGGCGGCGCTGGAGCTGGCAGGGCCGAGGGTGGCGATGATCTTGGTGCGCCGCCACTGCAGGGGAAGAGGGGGAGTTTCGTTTTGCACGTTGAGGTTATCCTGTGGTTGAGATCTCTAGCTAGAGCAGTTCTTTGAGTCTGTAGAGTGTCTGAAGCGCCTCGCGCGGGCTCATGCCGTCGGGGTCGATGAGTTGCAGCGCCTCTTCAAGCGGTTGAGGTTTGTCCGATTCAAACAGCGGTAGCTGCGGAACATCAGGGGCGTGCTCGCTACGTTCTGCACTCTCCCGCTCAAGATCCAGCAACTTCTGTTTTGCCTGCTGCACCACCTCGCGCGGCACCCCGGCGAGCTGTGCCACCTGCAGGCCGTAGCTCTGGTTGGCCGGCCCCTCCTTGACGCTGTGCATGAAGATAATCGAGTCGCCGTGCTCCACCGCATCGAGGTGGACGTTGGCGCAGTGGGGCAGGGTCTCGGGCAGGGTGGTGAGCTCGAAGTAGTGGGTGGCGAAGAGGGTGAAGGCGTGCACCCGGGTGGCCAGGTGGCGGGCGCAGGCCCAGGCGAGCGACATGCCATCGAAGGTGGAGGTACCGCGACCGATCTCGTCCATCAGCACCAGGCTCTCGGCGGTGGCGTTGTTGAGGATGTTGGCGGTCTCGGTCATCTCCACCATGAAGGTGGAGCGGCCGGTGGCGAGGTCATCCGAGGCGCCGATGCGGGTGAAGATGCGGTCCACCGGGCCGATGGTGGCGCCCTCTGCCGGGACGAAACTGCCGATGTGGGCCAGTAGCACGATGAGGGCCGTCTGGCGCATGTAGGTCGATTTGCCCCCCATGTTGGGCCCGGTGATGATGAGCATGCGCCGCTCATCGTCGAAGCGCAGGTCGTTGGGGATGAAGGGCCCCTCCATCACCTGCTCCACCACGATGTGGCGCCCGCCGCGGATCTCGAGGCCGGGGGCCTCGCTCAACTCCGGGCGCACCAGGCGTAGCGAGTCGGCCCGCTCGGTGAGGTTGTTGAGGGCGTCGAGCTCGGCCAGCGCCGCGGCGCTGCTTTGCAGCGGGGCCAGCTCGGCACCCAGGGTCTCCAGCAGCTCCTCGTAGAGCCCCTTCTCGCGGGAGAGGGCCCGCTCGGCGGCGGAGAGGGCCTTGTCTTCAAAGGCCTTCAGTTCCGGGGTGATGTAGCGCTCGGCGTTCTTCAGGGTCTGGCGGCGCACGTAGGTGACCGGCACCTTCTCCCCCTGTGCGCGGGTCACCTCGATGAAGTAGCCGTGCACCTTGTTGTAGCCCACCTTGAGGGTGGGGATCCCGGTCTCCTCGCGCTCGCGCGCCTCCAGATCCAGCAGGAACTGCCCGGCGTTCTCGCGAATAGCCCGCAGCTCGTCGAGCTCCTCATCAAAGCCCTCGGCGATCACCCCGCCGTCGCGGATCAGCATCGGCGGTTCGTCGATGATGGCGCGGGTGAGCAGCTGGTGCAGCTCGGGGTAGGTGGCGATGCGTGCGGTGATCTCGCCAAGCTGCGGCGAGTCGAGGCCGGCGAGTTGTTGCTGCAGGGCAGGGAGGCGGCGCAGCGCCTCGCGCAGCTGGGTGAGGTCGCGCGGTCGGGCCGACTTGAGGGCGATGCGGGTGAGGATCCGCTCGATATCGCCGATGCCGCGCAGGCTGTCGCGCAGCTCATCGAACAGGCGGGTCTCCAACAGGGTCTCGATCGCCTGCTGGCGGCCGCGAAGCAGGG
>JAOUQQ010000129.1 GCA_029879245.1 Chromatiales bacterium
CACTGTCGCTACTGTCTCTGATTACCCTTCACGTATCCAGTGCCCCGACTTGCCCCCCTCCTTCTCCAGCAGCCGGACGCCGCCCATGGTCATCCCCTTGTCGACCGCCTTGCACATATCGTAGATGGTGAGCAGGGTTACCTGTACCGCAGTTAGCGCCTCCATCTCCACCCCGGTCTGGCCGCTGGTCTGCACCGTTGCAAGGCAGTGGACGCTATTACTCTCAGGCTCGGGGGTGAGATCGATAGTCACCCTGGTCAGCGCCAGAGGGTGGCACAGGGGGATGAGTTCGGCGGTTCTCTTCGCCGCCATGATGCCGGCAATGCGGGCCACCCCCAGTACGTCCCCCTTCTTCGCCTCGCCCTTCACAATCAGCTCCAGGGTGGCAGGCAGCATCTCAATACGCCCCTCGGCGATAGCGGTGCGTCTGGTCACGGACTTCTCTCCGACATCGACCATGTGGGCCTCACCGGCCTGATTGAAGTGGGTCAGTTCGCTCATTTTCAGGGTTACTCACGATTGGTGGGCAGGGGCATTCATGATAGGCTGGTGCGGTTCGGTGCGCAAACCGCTTATCGAGGGTAACAGCATGACGGTAAAGGTAAAATTTTTCGCCAGCCTGAAGGAGCAGATGGGCTGCGACGGCGCCACGGTAGAGATTGGTGAGGTGGCCACCGCAGCCGATATCTGGCTGCAGGCCTCAGGCGGCAAGGCGCTCCCCCCCAATGTGCTGGTGGCGGTCAATATGGAGTATACCGATCAGAACCACGCCGTGAAGAGCGGCGATGAGGTCGCCTTCTTTCCCCCCGTTACCGGCGGTTAGTCGATGAAGATCGTGGTTGATACCACCCCCCTCTCGCCCTGGGAGGCGCTGGCCGAGTATGAACGTGAGGTGGTCGCCCCGGCCCACCCCGGCAGGTATGGTGCAGCGGCCACCTTTGTTGGCACCATGCGTGATTTCAATGAAGGGGATGCGGTACAGGGGATGTTTCTGGAACACTACCCCGGTATGACCGAAAAGCAGCTCGGCCTGATTGCTGATGAGGCGTTCGGCCAGTGGTCGCTACTGGATGGTCTGTTGCTGCACCGGGTGGGGGAGCTCAAACCATCTGAGCCCATCGTCGTGGTAGCGGTCTGGTCGGCCCACCGCAAGGATGCCTTCGAGGCGTGCCGTTTTATCATGGAGGCACTCAAATCCCGTGCCCCCTTCTGGAAGAGAGAAGAGCTCCACTCCGGCTCCCGCTGGGTGGAGAAAAATAGCGAAGGCTACTGAACATCCATCGCCGCTCAGAGGAGCCGTATGAGCCATCTAAACCATGAACAATTAACGGAGTTGACCCGACAGGTTGAGGCCGAGCGACTGCGTCTTCGCACCGAGATCCGCGCCGAGCTGACCCGTTCCGACAGCGAGTCATACGCAACCATCGCCGGGCAGGTACACGATGCCGGAGACGAGTCGGTGGCCGATCTGCTGAGCGATGTAAACACCGCCATCATCAGCCACTCGATTAAGGAGTTGCGTGAGGTCGAGGCGGCGCAGGAGCGGCTTCGTGAGGGGAGATACGGTAGCTGTGAGGTGTGTGGTGAGCCGATCCCCTTCGAGCGACTCAGGGCCTACCCCGCCGCACGCCTCTGCCTGGATGATCAGCAACGCCTTGAGGCAATGAGCCCTGCGCACAGGCCGGATCGCCTCTAACACCCCACACTCATTGGCAAACCGAAGGTGAGCTCTCCCCACCGCTTGAGATAGAAAATCTTGTACCCATATAATGGTTTTGCGCGCGGGAGCCTTAACCATATACCTGATAAGGGTAATATGAGTTCCCCCCCTGTGCACTTTACCTGAGTGGGCATACGGGGTATTTTCTCGCGGGCCCAAGAACGATAACGATTACCATGGAGCTTACAAATCATGCGTAACCCCCTAGTCTGGCTTTTCACCCTGGCCTTTCTTGCACTGGGCGCTGCCTTCTATTTGACCCTTGAGCCCTCTACCCCTGCCAGCAGGATGAGTGAGACAAAAGAGGAGAGGGGGGCATCCAGTGCCCTGTTCCAGTTGCGTCTTGGCCATAACATGAATGAGCAAAGCACAGTACACGAAGCGGCCATGCGCTTTGCCAACGAGGTGGCGGAGAAGAGTCAGGGAGAGATCGCCATCTCGCTCCACCCCGCACAGCAGCTGGGCACCGACGAGCAGATGCTGGAGATGGCCCGTGTGGGGGAGCTCGATCTGTTGCTTACCCCCACCGCCAAACTCAGCTCTGCTCTACCGGCGATGCAGTACGCCGACCTCCCCTTCTACTTTGATAATCGCGAAGAGCTCTACGCCATGCTGGATGGGGAGCCCGGTGACATCCTGCTTGAGCAGATGGGACGAATCGGACTGGTGGGCTTCACCTTCTGGGAGAACGGCTTTAAACACTTTACCGCCAATCGCCCACTCACCACCCCAGATGACTTTGCCGGGTTGCGCATGCGCACCATGAAGAGTCCGATGATCATGGAGCAGTTCCGCCGCCTCGGGGCGACCCCGGTCCCCATCGAATTTTATGCCACTCGCCAGGCACTGACCGAGGGGGTCGTCGATGGGCAGGAGAACCCACTCGCCTCCATCGTCAGTATGGAGTTCTACAAGGCGCAGTCACACCTTACCCTGAGCCATCACGCCTACCTCGGCTATGCCTTTGCCGGCAGTGCCAAGAGCCTGCAGGCTCTCCCCATTGAGTTCCAGTCGCTAATCGCAGAGAGCGCCAGGGGCCTTACCGGCTGGGAGCGCGATGAGGTACAGCGGCGTGAAGCGAAGTTACTTGAGACAATTCGGGCCGCCGGGGTGGAGATTCAGGAGCTGGATGCGGCCCAACGCGCCGCGTTCCGTGAGCGCCTGTCAGTCATCAGTCACCGTTACGAGGAGGAGGCCGGGCCGTTGCTGCTCTCGAAGAGTGAAGAGCTCCGCTGGCGTGCCGGCAAGGGGGCGACACCGCAGGCCCTGGTCGTGGCCCTCGATGCCGACCTCTCAGGCAGTGCCGCCCCGGCCGGACTGGCGATCAAGCGCGGGATGGAACAGGCGGTAATGGAGATCAATCAGCGTGGTGGGGTACTGGGCAAACCTCTGAAGGTGATCGCCAGGGATCATCGCGGCATGCCAAATCTGGGGGAGGAGAATGTGCGTCACTTCGCCTCCCTGCCGGAGACGGTAGCGGTATTTACCGGACTGCACAGCTCGGTGGCACTCAAACAGCTTGAGGCGGTACACGAACTCAAGATCCCCCTCCTCGACCCGTGGGCCGCCGCCAGGGGGATCACCGAGAACAGCTTTACCCCCAATTACGTTTTCCGAGTTTCGATCAATGACCGTCATGCCGGACCCTTTATGGTCGATGCCGCCCTCAACTCCCACCGTCGTATCGCCCTGCTGCTGGAGAACTCCGCCTGGGGGCGTGGTAACGAGACCACCATGCGCCAGCGGCTGGCGGAGCACAGCAACGCGCCGGTACATGTAGAGTGGTTTAACTGGGGCGACGGCGATTTTGAAACCAAGTTGACACAAATTGAGCTGGCAGATGCCGACGTCATTCTGATGGTGGCCAATCCGGTTGAGGGGATCGCCATCGTCAACGCTATGGCTGCGCGTAACAACAAGTTACCCATTATCTCCCACTGGGGGATTATCGGTGGTGACTTCTGGGATCGTACCCGTGATTCGCTACAAAAGGTGTCGCTCAGCTTCCTGCAGACCTTCTCCTTCCTCAAGCCGGAGACTGAACAGGCAAAACAGCTGCTGGCGAGCCACCTAAAACATTATGGCCTTAAGGAGGCGGGCGAAATTGCCGCCCCCACCGGTGTCGCCCACGCCTATGATCTGGTCCACCTGCTGGCCCGGGCTATCAATAAAGCGGGTAACAGCGACAGGGCCGCCATCCGTAGCGCACTGGAGCAACTCGGTCCCCACAAGGGGGCGGTGAAACACTACGATAACCCCTTTAGCACTGAGAACCACGACGCCCTGACGCAGCAGGATCTGCGTCTGGCCCGTTTTGATCAGGCGGGCCATATCGTGTTACTTAAGTGATCGGCATGCTGGATACATCCAATAGTAAAAGTCTCAAACAGCGCATCTCCACCAGTGTCTCGCTGCTGATGGCGGTGACGATGGTGGTGGTCACCCTCGCCACCGCTACGCTTACCCGTAATACAGTAGTTAGCGAGGTGACTCAGTCTCTCGATTATGTTGCCCGCAGTGAGTTGGGGCTGCTGCGCCAGCGTCTGGAATACCTGATGGATGCGACCAGAAATCTGGCCACCAACCCACTGGTCATTAACGGTATGGTTGACCCCCATGGCCGTACCGAGTATCTGCCCAAGCTGATCGATAACTTCAACCGTAATCGCGACGTAGACTCACTGGCACTGGTCGATTTCAGTGGCAAGGCGGTCTACTCAAATCTTGCCGAGGCCCCCAGTTACAACGGCTCCGTTGCGCTGCGTACCGCCCTCTCCTTCGCCAGTAGCACCGCCTATGTGGATGAGAAACGCAACCGCCTGGTGATGATCTCCCCCCTTATCTACTACGAGACCACTCAGGGGGCACTAGTCGCCGAATATGACCTCGATGCGGTGATCCGTCGCGTCTTTGGGGAAGGGGGAGAGTTAATCCATCAGGTTGAACACGATGGGCGCAAGCTCTACGGCCACGGTATGGAGGGGGACAAGGAGTACATCACTGCGGCGGTCACCCTCAACGAGTTTGGCGTAGCCCCCGAACTGCAGGGGCTTGGACTTGCGGTGCGCGTGGGTGCCGAACGTGAAGCCTATCTTGCCCCGGCCAACCTGCTGGCACTACAGATCGCTATCGTCGGTGCCATGATCACCCTGCTCACCTTCATCATCGCGCGCTGGTTTGGCGGCACCATTGCCGACCCGATCCTGCTGCTCTGCAAGCGTGTAGAGCAGAGCGGAATGGGGAAGTGGTGCGCCCCGCTCGGCACCGGGGATGAGCTGGAGGAGCTGGCACGTCGCTTTGATACCCGTACCGAAGAGCTACTGCGCACACAGTTCGAGCTGGAGATGCGAGTCGATGAGCGTACCGCCAACCTGAAACAGGCGCAGGAGATCGCCCATCTCGGTAACTGGGAGTGGGATGTCCGCAATAACGCCCTGAACTGGTCTGATGAGGTCTACCGTATCTTCGGCTGGAAGCCCAACACCTTCGAACCGGACTACGCACGATTCCTCTCCGCGGTCCATCCTGAGGACCGTGACGCGGTAGAACGGGCGGTGGCCGAGGCTCTTAAACCCGAAGTGGGTGAGTACCGCATCACCCATCGTATCCTCAAGGAGGATGGCGAGGTTCGTTATGTTGAGGAGAGTGGCAGGGCGGAGTTCTCTGAGCAGGGTGAAGCCGAACATGTTCACGGTGTAGTGCAGGATATCAGCGAGCGCGTTAAGGCGCAGGAGGAGCTGCAGCTGTTCCGCCTGATGATCGAAAACAGCACCGACCCCTTCTTCCTCATCGACAATGATGAGGGGTGCCGCCTCGCCTATGTCAATGAGGCAGCGGTACGCCACTACGGCTCTCCTCGGGAGGAGCTGCTCACCTGGACGATCCCTGACTGGGACCCCAACTTTACCCCGGCGGATCTCCCCCGCCACATCGAGGAGCTCAAACGCTCCGCCAAACTGGGCGAGGGTTTGACGATTGAAACCCTGCACAGGGTGCGCGGCGGCGATCTGGTGCCGGTAGAGGTGTCGCTAAA
>JAOUQQ010000130.1 GCA_029879245.1 Chromatiales bacterium
GCGACAGTCGGGATAACCGGAGTAGTCAACCGCATTCACCCCGATAAAGATATCGCAAGCACCCAGTACCTCGGCCCACGCCAGTGCCAGGGAGAGAAAGACGGTATTGCGGGCAGGCACATAGGTGACGGGGATCCCCTCACCGCCCGACTCGGGCACCGCAATGGCATCATCGGTAAGGGCTGAGCCACCAAACTGTCGTAGATCGAGGATAACGGTGCGATGTTCCTGTGCACCTAAATGGTCAGCCACCGCATCCGAGGCGGCAAGCTCACAGCGGTGGCGCTGACCATAGTCAAAACTCAGGGCATAACAGTCGTAGCCCGCTTCTCGCGCCATCGCCAGGGTGGTGGCCGAGTCGAGACCACCCGAGAGGAGAACCACTGCCCTTTTTGTCATATCAGAATAGACTCTCTCTTACCTGCCCTGCTCATCGCCCCAGAGGATCTTGTGCAGTTGCAACTGAAAGCGCACCGGCAGACGATCGGCAATGATCCACTCGGCAAGCTGGCGCGGTTCGATACTACCAAAGACCGGTGAGAAGAGGACACTGCAACGCTCATGCAGCTGGTATTTGCGCTCAATAGCCACCGCCCACTCGTAGTCGTTGCGATCACCGATCACCAGCTTCACCTGATCGTTTTCACGCAACAGAGCGATATTCTCATAGCGGTTCTTTGCCGCCTCGCCGGAGCATGGGGTCTTGATATCCATCACCCGACTGACACGCTCATCCACCCCGCAGATGTCGAGGGCACCACTGGTCTCCAGTGACACCTCATGGTCTGCATCACACAGGCGTCGCAGCAACTCCAGACACCCTTTTTGCGCCAGCGGCTCGCCCCCGGTCACACAGACATGATTTACTCCGTACTGCCTGATCGCTGCCACCACCGCATCAATGGTCATGCTCTTTCCACCGGTAAAGGCGTAGTCGGTGTCGCAATAACGGCAGCGCAGGGGGCAGCCGGTCAGGCGGACAAAGACGGTGGGCCAACCCACCGCCGCCGCCTCACCCTGCAAGGAGAGGAAGATCTCGGTAATACGAAGCTTGCCCGCCGTCGACTCCTGTCCGGCGGAGGATAAATCAGCCGCCACTCTTCTTCAGACGCCGTAACTGGTTGCGTGCCTGACCCGCCTCAGTAGAGTCTGGGTAGAGTTCAATTAGTCGCTCCATCATCGTCTTTGCATCGTCGATGCGTTTCAGCTCCTGATAGCTGTAACCAATCTTTAACATCGCATCGGCACGCTTACCACTGCGCGGGTGGTTATCAAGCAGCGCCTGATAGTCCTTGATTGCCTGGCTGAAATTGCGTCGCGCATAGGCCGCCTCTCCCAACCAGTACTGAGCAATATGGGCGTATCGGCCATTGGGATATTTTTTCAGAAAATCGCGAAACGCCGCGGTGGCCTGCTCATAACGTAACTCTCGCAACAGCTCAAACGCCTTTTGATAGGCGGCACGCTCGTCGGCCAGGGGCTTCTGATCAACCTCGGCCTGCTCCTGCCGATCCTCATCTACCGCAGGTGTCGACACCGGTTCAGCCCTGTTACCGGTGGTCAATGGTGGAGTAGCGGCACGCCCCTCCATTCCGCTTTGTGGCGCAGCGGCCATGCCACCCCCTTCCCGCTCAAGACGTGACAGGCGGCGATCCAGATCAAGATAGAGCTCACGCTGGCGCTCCTTTGCCGACTCCATCTGATGCTGCTGCTCCTCCAGCTGGCCACGCAACTCCTGCACCTCCAGTTGCAACGCATCGAGTCGCTCCATCATCTGTAGCAGCGACTGACTCTCCACTACCCGCTCCATTCGAGCAAGACGTTGCTCCAGGCTCTGCGCCGACACACTCAGCGGTAGCAGCAGTAGAGGGAACAACCAGATTTTGTAGCCCGATTTCATATCAATATCCTGTGTAGAGCAGTTTTACACGACGGTTAAGACGCCACGACTCCTCGTCATGACCATGGGCATCAGGACGCTCTTCACCAAAGCTGATCACCTGAATCTGATCGATGGTAACTCCCTGCAGGCTGAGCACCCGCTCAATCACCTTGGCACGGCGCTCACCCAGCGCGAGATTGTACTCACGGGAGCCGCGTTCGTCCGCATGCCCCTCCAGGATTAGCGCCACATCCCTTCTTGAGTTGAGAAAGCGCGCGTGGGTGGCGAGGGCGTCACGATCCTCGGCACTTAACTCGGCGCTGTTAAACTCAAAGTAGAAGACCTGGCGTGAGAGCGGCGAATTTTGATCTGTCAGCAACTCCTTGATCGGACGTCCGGCAAACTCATCCTGCAAATTGGCACCACCCCACTCCGTACCACGTCCATCAGCACCGCGCTGATCGGCACCAATGCTGATGTCATCAACCGGTACGTCGCCACGACGCAGATTCCCATCACCTCCGGTACACCCCTGTAACAGAGCTACACCCAGAGTCATCGCACACACTGCGAAGAACTGAAGCCTCATGCTTGTCTCCCCTATTTTGAAAGATACGGCGACCACGCCGGTTCACGAACATCACCACGATTCAGCCCCAGACGCTGGTGGGCCCCACCATCTACCGACACCGCCTCCAGTACGCCACGGTTATTGCGATCCGTAGCATAGATAATCATGCTGCCATTGGGCGCAAAGCTGGGGGACTCATCATAACTGGTCGAACTCAGCACCCGCAGATTGCCACTTGCAAGATCCTGCACCGCGATACGAAAGCGCTTGCCATCACCATGGACAAAGGCGAGCTGCTTGCCATCGGGTGAGAGGGTCGCACGCACATTATAACGCCCTTCATAGGTGACGCGCTGCGGTCTACCGTCGGGGCGACTATTTTTTAATGCCAGACGGTAGATCTGCGGTTTACCTCCACGGTCCGAGGTAAAGAAAACCGCCCCGCCATCGGGGGCAAAAACGGCCTCGGTGTCGATACCGTGGCTATGGGTGAGGCGCGTCAGATTGCGACTACGCAGGTCCATCAGATAGATCTCCGGGTTACCGTCACGTGACAGGGTCAGTGCAAGGGTACGACCATCGGGCGAAAATCGCGGTGCAGAATTGAGCCCCTTGAACTCCGCCAGTAACGAACGTTCACCGCTCGTCACATCCTGCATGAAGACCAGTGAGCGCCCCTTCTCGAACGAGACATAGGCAAGCTTGCTGCCATCCGGCGACCAGGTGGGCGACATCAGTGGCTGCATCGAGGTGAGGATCAACTGCTCGTTGAAGCCGTCCGCATCCGCGATGGCGAGGCGGTAGACACTGCCCTTGCCGTCATCCTCCACCGTCACGTAGGCCACATAGGTGTTAAAGGCACCACGCTGGCCGGTCAGCTTCTCGTAGATAATGTCACTGATCTGATGGGCTACGCGACGCATTCTCTCCGGAGTGGTAGGAATGGAGTAGCCGGTTAACTGCCGCCCGCTGAAGATATCAAAGAGTTGAAACTCCACCACCAGCTCACCGCCCGGCCCCATCTGGCCACGCCCCACCACCATATGTTTTACTCCAGTGTCGCGCCAGGCGGCAAAATTGATATCGCGACCGGACTGCGGCTGTTGTGGCATCCGCTGGGAGTCCATCGGTTTAAAACTTCCGCTACGCTGCAGGTCACCGGCGATCACGTCAGCGATATCCGTTTTCGTCTCACCATCCACCAGAGCAAATGGGACCACGGCGATAGGCAACGCCCCCTCCGATCCCCCGCTAACGGTGATCTCCAGCTTGGCCTGTGCCGCCGCTGAGAGCAGCAGACCAGACAATAAAAATAGTCTTAACAACATTCTCTTCCTGTCAGTTCGGTACAAAGGTTATCTCCAGTTCACGGTCGAACAACTCCGGGCTGGCGGGGCGCGGTAGCGGCGAGGCATCCCTCACAGCCGATGCGACCGAGCTATCGAGGATCGGTGAGCCACAACTCTCAACTACCCGAACATCGATCACATCACCACTCGGGATCTGTTTGACCAGAACCTTACACACAAAATCTCTTGCCGATCCGGGGGGACGGTGCCACCGGGCGTTAATCGCACTGACGATAGCGGCCGTATACCGCTCCCTCTCCCGCGCATAGCGTGCGCTATTCCGTGCACGCTGCTCAGCGGCCAACCGCTCGTCCTCTCGCGCCATCTGCTGCTTAAGCTCATCCTCGACGCGCTTTTTCTCTGCCTCCTCCTTTTGCTTTCGTTCGAGCTCATCCTTTTTCCGTTGCTCCTCGGCAAGACGCTTCTTCTCCGCCTCCTTACGGTTTTTCTCCTCTTCGAGCTGTTTGCGTTTCAGTGCCGCCTGGCGCTGCTTTTCCGCCTCGGCCTGTTTACGTTTCTCTTCCACCTGGCGTTGCCTCTCGGCCTCGACCATTTTTCGCTGCTGCTCTGCCTCCTTTCGCTGGCGCTGCTCCTCGGCCTCGCGGGCAGTTACCGCTGCCATTGCCGTTGACTCATCCACCGCACGGGCCTGAATGATCGGTTTGTAGGCTGGCATCTGTGCGGGCGGCCTCTCCTCCCAAACGGTGAAGAAGAGCAGTCCAACTATCAACAAGTGCAGCACCACCGAACCGGCAATGGCTGAAAGCCGCTCCATCCCTGGGCTATCCCTCCGGGCTCTCTGTCATCAGGCCGACACTGGGCACCAGCTCCCGGATCAGCGCGAGTAACTCTACCACCTTGCCATAACCGACATTGCGATCACCCTTGACGTAGACCGGCAGACCGGGCTGTTGTTCCAGTACCGTCGTCATCTGTTTTAGCAGGGCGTCCGTTTGCAGCGGTTTTCTGGTGACCTCCCCCAACGACAGATAGTAATCACCCGAGGCATCCACCGTCACCACCAGCGGCTCACGATCATCCTGCGGGATTGGGGTGGAGTCAGCCTGCGGCAGATCCACCTTTACCCCCTGGCTGAGCATCGGTGCGGTGATCATGAAGATCACCAGCAGCACCAGCATTACGTCGATATAGGGAACCACATTGATCTCCCCCATCAGGCGCCGTTTTTTCCCTCCCGCCGCCATCGCTAATTACTGTGTGCCTGACGCTGCAACAGGGTAGAGAACTCCTCCTTAAAGGTATCGAAGCGTGTCTCCAGTCGCTCCACTTCATTGGCAAAGCGGTTATAGGCAATCACCGCGGGAATAGCCGCAAACAGTCCCATCGCGGTGGCGATCAGTGCCTCGGCGATACCTGGGGCAACCATCGAGAGGGTGGCATGCTGCGCCCCCCCCAGGGCACGAAAGGAGTTCATAATTCCCCATACTGTGCCGAACAGCCCGACGTAGGGACTGGTGGAACCGACGGTAGCGAGAAAGGCGAGGTTGGCCTCCAGCTTGTCGACCTCACGGGTCAACGCTACACGCATCGAACGCTCCGCCCCCTCAACCACATCCATCGGTTCAATCCCGCCCTGTTTGCGCAGACGGGCAAATTCACCAAAACCCGATTCAAAGATGATCGCCAGTCCATCAAGTGTCGCGCGACGTTTGTTCATCTGTTTATAGAGTTCAACCAGATCGATGCCCGACCAGAAACGGTTTTCAAAGATGGTCACATCCTCACGATACTGTTTAATCTGCCTGGCCTTCTGGATGATCGCGCTCCATGATGCCACCGACACCAGCAGCAGCAGGATCATCACCAGTTGCACCAGCAGACTGGCGTTGGCAAACAGACTCCACAG
>JAOUQQ010000055.1 GCA_029879245.1 Chromatiales bacterium
TATGGTATTGGGGTGCTTGTTTTCGTGGCTTTCCTACCATTCACAATGCTTGCTTACTACTTTGCGCCGCAGTGGTATGCTCAAGGATATGAAACACTACCTAACATAATTAGCAATATATCTGACGCAAGTGATATTGTTTCACTTACTGTTGCAATTCTATGCTCATTTATAGTGCCAATAATATTACGAGCTAAGTATTGGAGTAAACTCAGTGACAGTATGGCTAACAAGTAATTCAACAAGGACATTGAACCTCCCCCGTTTTAGTGGAAACCGAAATCTATCACAACGGTCTTTTCTCCACTCACCCCATCCCTAACCGATTATCTACTACGTTACTCTGCTGCGCTGTCTCACCGCGCTCTTCTACGAAGTTAACTGCTCCGCTTCCCGGGCATTTGCTGGGCGGTTTAACTGACTATCTTCTCAATCTGCAACCCATAGAGATATAGACCGTCGTTGCGCTCATCTACACGCACTACCTCTACATCCGCAATCAGTGGCATAAAGATGGGTTTGTCTGGTACGACTTTAACCTTGAAACGGTCGCCCTGAGAAAAGCGCTCACTGCTCTCCATTGCCAGGCCGGCACCACTCAGGTCAATAACCTTTCCTGTTGCAGTCTTATTTTCAGGTAGTCCACTGATCTCAACCGGGCACTCGATACACATACGAAATAGACTGCGGCGATCCTGCTCTTCACGTCCGACGATCATGCTACCCCCTCATGTACGCATATGATTTATACTCGTTCCATTCTCCACATTCTGTCTCTTCACACAAGTGTTCCACTTCGCACTTTGTATATGGGCTGCTCTTTAGCTGTCTGCGCTTGAATGAAGCGTCTGTCTGTCATAGTCTGCGACATATAACAATAACGAGATGCCATGCATGGAACTGAGCGATGTTCTGGAGAGCCCACAACAACTGCTGACTGAGGTGGAATCCCTCTATCTGCACGGGCGCTATCTTGATGCCTACGCGCGTGCCGCTGAAATGGGGCCGCTCGCGCTGTGGCGCGGCCTGAAGCCGCGCATTCTCGCTGGTAAACTTGCACGCATGCTGGGTGATGGCCGCCTGGCCAATGTGTTGCACTATCTGGCCTGGCGAGAGCACCGTGATTCATCACGCGCACTCTCCTACTATCTTCGTAACTACTTTAGCCGTAATGGGTTACTCAAGACGCTTCGGTTCATAGACCGTTATGAGGCGCTTTTTGCTGCTGATTCAGTGACAGCGGATCTGCTTGCCTTTCAGGCCTTTCTCTATGCCTATCATCGTGACTTTACCCGTGCAGATACCCTGATGGCACAGGCGCTGGCGCGTGGGAGTGACAACCCGTGGACACACGTTGAGCATGCCTACCTGCTGGAGCTGGAGGATGATTACGATGCGGCCCTTGAGGCGGTGGAGCGGGCTCTTGAGCTGGTGCCTTACTATCGGGCGGCGATTCAGCAGAAGGTGCACCTGCTGCAGCTCTGCGGGCGTGATGCAGAGTCGCTCGACTGCCTGCGGCAGGCCGCTACACACCTGCAGAGTGAGGGGGTTGAATCACAACTGCTTACCTACCATCAGGAGCATGAGCAGCAGGAGAAGATTCAGGCGACGCTGGAGCGGATCGAGTCACTGGTGCCGCTCAAGTCGAAGCGATTTGATCAGTGGCTGGCCGGTAACCGTTGCAACCTCTACTATCTGCAGGGGGATCATCTGGCGGCGGCTGAGCAGGCGGAACTTAGCGATAACCACTACTACCGGCAGATTGCCGCGGCGTTACGAAAACACCAGGGGGCAGGGCGACGCAAGCGGCTGCGAGTTGAGTTTATTCGCCAGCGCCATATGACCTGTGGCCCTGCCACCCTCTCTGCCCTGTGCGGTTATTTCGGGCGCCCGGTGGAGCAGCAGGCGATTATCGACTCTATCTGGTACGCCGGTACCCGCGACTATGATGAGCGCAAATGGGCCAGCGAGAACGGCTGGCATGTGGCGGAGTTTAGTCTCGACTGGCAAAGTGCACGCGATATTATCGATGCCGGTATTCCCTGTGCGATAGCCACTCAGGAGGCCGACAGCGCGCACCTGCAGGCGCTGACCGGTTATGACGAGCAGATGGAGGTGCTCTTCATCCGCGACCCCTATCACCAGTTTGAGCAGGAGTTTCTGCAGCAGCCATTTTTTGAAAAGTATGGCCCCTTCGGACCACGCGCCCTGGTGATTGTACCTGAGGAGCGTCGCGCCGAACTTGAGCAGATATCCCTGCCCGAGCGTGATAGCTGGGACACACTATTTGCCATTCGCGATGCACTGCAGCAGTACCAGCGCGAAGAGGCGCAGCAGCTCTTTAGCCGCCAGTTTGGTGCAGCGCCCGATAGTGACCTTGCCACGCAGGCGCGACGGGAGATGGGGTGGTATGACAACAATATGGAGGAGGTGGCCGCGGTCGACGCCGTGATGTTTGCCCGCTACCCGGATAACCACCGCATCAAACTCAATCAGCTCTACTCGCTCAACCGCCTCTCGCATCGCGACAGCTATCTGCAACTGCTGGAGCAGGAGGGGGAGAAGCCGGACGCCCACCTTAGTCTGCTCACCCTCTACGCCGAGGCGCTCTATGAAGACGGGCGCCAGCAACAGCGTGCAGAGGCGCTGCTGCAAGATGTGCTCAAGCTGGCACCGCGCCTCGCCTCGGCCTATCAGGCCTACGCCTATCTCTGCTGGTCGCAACGCCGCTATGTTGAGTCGGAGCAGCTCTATCGTATCGCCGCCAGTCTGGATGAGGCCGAGGAGGGCTACGCGCTCGACTACTTCCGCCTGTCACGCCTCAACCGCCATAGTGATGAGGTGCTGGCGTGGCTGCAGCAGCGCTTTGAGCGCAACGCCGAAAAGTCACCCTACCCCGCGATGACCCTCTACCGTGCCCATGAGTTGCAGAACCACGAGCATCTTGGGCTGGAGATCCTGCAGCAGGCCGTTGACCGGCGCCCCGACGACGGCGAACTGCTGCTCTACTATGCCGATGCGCTGATCGACAACGGTGAGCTGGAGGCGGCCGACACCGCCCTGCAGCAAGCGCGCGACAGGGCCTCATCGGGTCGCTGGCTGCTGGTGGCGGCACGCCACGCCGCGCGGCGTCAGGAGTATCAGCAGGCGCTGGATCTGTTCAATGAGCTGGTGGCGAGTGAGCCGCTCAACTACCGCGCCCACAACGAGATCGTGCGTCTGCTGCGCGACCTGCACGGCGAAGAGCACGCCATAGAGCATATGGCGCAGCTCTGCCAGCGCTTCCCCAGTAATATGCGGCTGCATGAGGAGTACATTGAGCTGCTGCAACACGAGCAGCCGCAACTGGCGCAGCGGGAGCTGGCGACACTGATCGCCCGTCAGCCCAACTACGGCTATGCCCACCGCCTGCTGGCCGATCTGCTGATTCAGGATGATCGCTATGAAGAGGCGTGGCAGTCACTGCAGCGCGCCGCAGAGATCGATGCCAAACAGCCGGGACTCTACAACCTCTATGGTGACTACCACGCCCGGCGTGGCGAACACCAGGAGGCGATGGAACACTACCGCAAAGTGATCGCCCTCAATGCCGATAATGAGTATGCGATCAACGCCCTGATGCGGCTCTGTCACTCCAGTGCCGAGAAACGAGAACAGCTCGCCTACCTGCTGCAACAACTGATGGCACAGACAACCCACGGCGATGGTCTGCTCAGCTATCAGTATGAGGCCCACAACATCCTGCCGCAGGAGGAGTTATTAGCTACCTTGCGCGAGGCGTGGCAGTTGCGCCCCGATCTGTGGCAGACGTGGTCAACCCTGATCATTGAGCTGCGTGACGGTGGTGAGCTGGAGCAGGCACTGGAGCTGGCCCGGCAGTCGGCAGAGCGCTTCCCGCTGCTGCCACGCACCCACCTTGATCTGGCTCATGTCTATAAGCGCCTGAATGACAGTGAGGCGCAGCGCGAGGCGCTACAGCAGGCGCTTCGGATCAGCCCCCGCTGGGAGAGTGCCCTGATGGAGCTGGCCGACAACTATGAGCGCAGCGGCGAGTACGACCAGGAGCTGGAGATGTTAACCGCGGCCGTTGCCGCCAACCCCAATAGCTCCCGCATGCACGGCTATTTTGCCGATGCCCTGTGGCGCCACGGCGAGCAGGAGCAGGCGATAAGCGCCATTCGCCGAGCACTGGAGCTCGCGCCCGGTTACGACTGGGCATGGAACCAGTTGCGTGAGTGGACCGAACATCTGGCTGAAGAGTGGCTGGTCGAGCAGACCGCCCGCGCCGTGGTAAAACGCAAGCCGGGGCTGCCCCAGGCGTGGTACTACCTGGCTCAGGCGGTAGTGCCGCTGGATGAGAAGCTGCAGGCACTGGACAGGGCGATCGCCTGCAACCCCAACTACCTCCCCGCCTATGAGGAGAAGACCGAGCTACTGGTCAACCATAATCGCTTCAGCGAGGCGCGCCAGGTGATCGACAGTTATGACCGCGGCCACGGCATTCCGGTATCGCTGCGCAGCTATCTGCCGTGGATGGAGTATCGTCTTGGTGAGCTCGACAAGGCGATCACCTCACTCAAGGCGATGCTGGAGGATGAGCCCGCCTACTACGGTGGCTGGAATATGCTGGCAAGCTGGTGTGCGGCCAATGAGCGGCCGGGCGATTTTCTGCTGGCCTGCAAACGGCTGGTGGCGTTGCAGCCGGACAGCTCAGATGCCCATATGCGGCTGGCCGACGCGCTGCAGGAGAACAACCAAACCGACGAGGCAAAGGCGGCACTACAGGCAGCGCTACGGATCATGCCGCAACATGAGGGGGCGGCGATCCGGCTATTTGACCTGCAACTGGAGGGGGGCGAGCTGGAGGCTGCCCGCGAGACCCTGCAACTGCTACGCCTACATATCTCGCCCGAGAATGAGGGCTATCTTCTCACCCGTGAGATACAGCTTGAGACACGTTGTGGCGACAGGGGAGAGACGTTTGCGATCTACCATCGACTGGCACGCACCCGCCGCGAGAACCCCTGGTTTTTCACCACCTCATGGGAGGCCATCAACGAGGCCGGTTGGACAGAGGAGCTGGATCAGGCGAACGATGAGCTGGTGCAGGACCTCACCGATATCAACCCCGCCTTTGCCTCCCTGTGGGCCGAGCAGCAGCATGAAGGGAAGAGTGAGGAGTGGAAGCTGAGCGAACGCTCGGTGGCTCGCCTGCTTGAAATGGGCCGTGCGGGTCACCGGGTGGTGGAGGATTACCTCACCTACCTGCACCGTATCGGCAGCATCATGCGCCTGAACCGCCTGATCAAACGTCATCGGGAGGAGCTGATGCAGAATCAGGAGAGCCTGCTCAACGTCGCCTTTATCTTTGCCTCTCAGGGACGCTATGCCGACAACATCCAGTGGATGGCCAACTGGCGTGAGATGCAGAACCCGCCCGCCTGGGCACTCAATAACTACGCCATCAGCCTGCGTGAAAAGCAGTACTGGGAGCGCCACTATGAGGTGCTGCAGCGCATCATGCCGATCGTCAGTGATGAGCTCGCCTCGGCGGTGCGTACCTGGCTGGCACTGGAGTCGTGGCTGCACGGCGACCTGCAGACCATGCAGGATCTCTATCCGCTGATTGAGGCGGAGGAGCTCTCCAATGACAACTTCTACGCCTTTATCCTGCTCCATGCCGTGGTGGAGTTTGAGTCCAGCCATGATCTATCCGCCGACGAGCGACTCAGCCGTATCATCGCCATTTTGCGAGAGGGGCACCGCGACTACCACACCCTGCATGAAAACCGCATGTTGTGGCATATACAGACACGGGTAGTGAAACAGCTGGCCCAGCACCTGGAGGACGGTCGCAGCCAGCTCTACTACAGGTGGCGGATGATAAGCTGGCTTAAATTTATTATCTGACGAATAGCCACAGAGAGGAGAGTAGCGATGAGTAATGGAGATAAGGGGGGACTCTTTTTTGCCGGGCTGTTTGTCGCCTGCGGCATGATGGTGGCCGGTTTTTTTGTCAGCCAGACCATCTATAACGCCAAGGTGGCACTCAACACCGCCGAGGCGAAGGGGCTGGCCGAGCGCCGCGTCACCTCTGACCGGGCCAACTGGGAGGTACGCTATACCGTTACCGGTACCAGCCGCGCAGAGCTGCCAAAACTCTATCAGCAGGCCGAGCAGCAGCAGCAGACTATCGCCGCCCTGCTCGCTGAGGTCGGTTTCGACAGATCGGAGATCACACTCGGCGTACTCGACTACAGTAATGAGGAGTTTCGCAACGAGGAGCAGAAGCTGGTGGATGAGCGCCACATGCTCTCCGGCTCTGTAGAGGTCGATACCGACAAGGTGGCCCTGGTCGCCACCGCCCGGTCGCAGGTAAACAAATTGATGGCGCAGGGGATCGACCTGGTCAATCGCGCCCCCAAATACCGATTTACCCGCCTCAATGAGATAAAGCCAGAGATGCTGCGTGAGGCGACCAAAAACGCCCGTATTGCCGCCACCGAATTTGCTGAAAATGCCGGGGTGAATGTCGGGGGAATTCGCGATGCCCGCCAGGGCGGCTTTATCGTGCGTGATGCGGGTGAGGAGTACGGCGACACCGAGAAGGTGGAGAAGGAGGTGCGGGTGGTGACCACCATCACCTTCTACCTCACCGAGTAGCCAGGCGCTGGGGCGCTGTTAATTCCCCACCCATTTCACTACTACCATGGGGGTATTTGATATACCCCCTTGAACATATGCACAGCGGCGGGTTGTTGATTGCACCATTCCCGCTTATAGTTTTAGCACTATGAATAAAACCCTCACCGACGCCTTCGGCCGCAAAATCGACTATATCCGTCTCTCCGTTACGGATCGTTGTGACCTGCGTTGCTTCTATTGTATGCCGGAGGGGTTCAAGGATTTTGAGACCCCGGAGCAGTGGCTTAGCTTCGATGAGATAGAACGGGTGATTGGTGCCTTTGGCCGCCTGGGTGTCAGGCGGGTGCGCATCACCGGCGGTGAGCCGCTGGTACGCAAAGGTGTCGCCGAACTGGCGGGACGCCTGCATCGGCTTCCCGGCATCGATGATCTCTCCCTCAGTACCAACGCGGTACAGCTGGCCAAACACGCACGCGCCCTGAGAGAAGGGGGGGTCAGCCGCCTCAACGTCAGCCTCGATACCCTGAACGCCGAACTCTTCTCCCGTATTACCGGCGGCGGCAAGCTCAATAAGGTGATCGACGGCCTGATGGCGGCCAGGGAGGCGGGGCTCTCCCCCATCAAGATCAACATGGTGGCGATGAAGGGGGTGAACGACGGTGAGATCGAGGCGATGCTCGAGTTCTGTATGGAACACGGCTTTACCCTGCGACTGATCGAGACGATGCCGATGGGCACCACCGGCAAGGCGGCACTGGGGCAGTATCTCAGTCTGCAGGAGGTCGGAAAACGGCTGGGGCAGCGCTACAATCTGGTCGATGCGGTGATGGATGGCGGTGGGCCCGCACGCTACAAAAAGCTGGCTAACAGTGAGACGCGGATCGGCTTTATCACCCCGATGTCACAGCACTTCTGCGAGACCTGCAACCGGGTTCGCCTCTCTGTCGATGGCACCCTCTATATGTGCCTGGGACAGGAGCACAACTACCCGCTGCGCGAACTGCTACGCAGCGGCATTAGCGATGAGGAGCTGGAGCAGCATCTCATCCGGGCGATTAACCTCAAGCCCGAGCGCCACGAATTTGATGAAAAGCCGGAGCAGTCGATCCGCTTTATGTCGATGACCGGGGGCTAGCCCCTACCCCTCTTCCGGTTCCACTCGCCGCACATACTCATACATCACGATCGAGGCGGCCACACTCACATTGAGACTCTCCACCCGACCGAACTGCGGGATGTGCATGCAGCGCACCTCTGGGTAATCGCTGCGATCAAAACTGATGCCGAACTCCTCATGGCCGAGGATAAAGGCGCTCTTCGGCGGCAGTTCGACCTGATGCAGCGGCTCACCGCACTCCGGCTCCAGGGTATAGAGGGTATAGCCTCGCTCATGCAGGTTCTGATAGCAGGCATCAAAGGTGTCGTGAAAGCGGGCGGGGACATTGCGGAAGGCCCCCTTGGCGGGGGCCGGGTCGAAGGGGCCGATATTGATCAGGTGCACCTCATGCACGCCGAAGGCCTGAGCGCTGCGGAAGATCTTCGGCACGTTAAATCCCGCCTTGAGGTGATCGAGGACGATAATAAAGGCGTTCTCGCCCGGCTCTGCAAGCAGGTTGCGCCGACGGTGCTTTTCGTAGCGCTTCAGCCCCTGCTGGCGTTCACGACGAAGCTCCTCCCGGCACTGACGACTAACCACTAGAAGGTCATCTTGAAACCGACGTGCCCCTCGCTCTCCATCTCCCAGGTGCCACCACCAAAGTCGGCCTCTACATCACGATAGCCGACGTAGAGGAAGGCCTGCGGCAGCACCTGGTAGTCGAGGCGTACGCCCGCCTCACGGTACTCTTCACTATCGAGGTAGGAGGTAATATCCGGGGCGTAATAGATGTGACCACCAATACCCAGCCGGGGAACCGGCGAGAAGCGCACGCGACCACCAAAGGCGATCGCCATCAGCTCAAGGGGGTCGGGGCTGGCGTAGACGACCCTGGCCCCCATGGCGATATCCAGCGTCCCCGACTTGCTCCAGTTCTCCCCCGTTACCAGCAGCCCCAGATGAAGCAGCGACTCGCTATTGTTCTTTGTCGGCTCAACATGAAGGATACCCATCTCAGCACTCAGCCCCTGAGTGCCGGAGATATTGGTCACATAGGTACCTCGAATAGCCTTGTCGTGCAGATTGATATCGATACTATCTGCCAGGACAGAAGTACTTCCCACCGCACACAGCAGCGCTACTACACTAATAAACCTCATTGCCTCTCCTCACCTAGTCAATACCACGCCTTTTGGCGCTGAAGAATTAGTTGCCAATGATAGCCAGATTTTCCCCTGAAAACACCCGCAATCCCTGCGGTCTACATCACGACTGGGTATATCATAGAATTCTTATGGTTATTGAGCCTCCAGCCCTACTGCTATATAAATGGCGTGGGATCACCATCATCCATCTCAGGGGGAAAAAATGAAGAGAATATTTGCCGTCGCCGTCATCTGTGCCATGCCTATCTCCGCCAGCCTTGCGGATGGCCATGGAGGAAACGATGAGGCGAAAAAGTATGCTGCCGAGAGCAAGGCGGTAGTCATGGAATTCTTCAAGCAGGTGAAAGGGGAGATGCAAAGCACCATGAAGGCCAGCGGGCCAATCGATACCATTGAAGTGTGTAGCAAAACCGCTCCATCCATCGCTAAAGCATTCTCAGAAAAACATGGTATGACGGTAGCACGAACTACCCTCAAGCCACGTAATCCTGTCAACGCCCCTGATGCCTGGGAGGAGAAGGTTCTGAAGAAGTTTGAAGAGCGTCTTGCTGCCGGTGAAAAACCCGAGGATATGGCCTTCTTCGAGATCGTGGAGGCGGATGGCAAAAAGAACTTCCGCTTCATGAAGGCAATTGGCATGCCTCCTCTGGATAAAGCCCCATGTCTCAAGTGCCACGGCGAGAGCATCGACCCGACGATCAGCACCAAGCTTGATGAGCTCTATCCCGAGGACAAGGCACGTGGTTATAAAGCAGGCCAGATCCGCGGCGCCTTCACCATTACCAAATCGCTGGATTAATCTTTCCAGCCTCTGCTGCAGAGGGGGCCGTACGGCCCCTTCACAGCTTTATTCCCATCACCCAGAATCGTCTACCCTGGAGGGTTCGTCATGTCCTCATGCCGATATCTTGCACTAGTCACGTCTGTGTTTCTGAGTAGCCTCCTTCCGGTCAACTGCCCTGCCGCCGATTTCGAACGAGAGCAACGCATCGCCTCGCAAATTATTGACTCGATTATGGACGGTGACCCCATCGAGCTGAGCGCTGACGGCCATGACTTTCTTGCCATCCATATGCAGAGTGATGCCGCGCAGGTAAAGGGGGCGGCCCTCATCCTTCACGGGCGTGGGCTGCATCCAGACTGGGAGAGTGTCGTACAACCACTGCGCACGGCCCTGCCAGAGCACGGCTGGCATACCCTCTCTATCCAGCTACCGGTACTTCACAAGCAGGCAACCTATTTCGACTACGTGCCCTATTTCCCCGAGGCGTCACACCGCATTGAGGCAGCATTGCACTATCTCAAAGAACAGGGGATAACAACGGTTGTCCTTATCGCCCACAGCTGTGGCGCGCATATGGCTATGCACCGCATACGTAATGCAGGTGATACCGGACTCGCGGCCTACGTAGGGATCGGCATGGGCGCAACCGATCTGGGGCAAAAGATGCAACACCCCTTCCCGCTCGAGGGTATGTCGATCCCCGTGCTCGATATCTTTGCCGAAAAGGATTTCCCCGCGGTGCTGCGGATGGCCCCCGAACGTCTGAGCAAAATCACCGCGGCCGGCCACCCGCAATCTACCCAACGGGTGATCGCAGGGGCCGAACACTACTACAACGACGATAGTGAACCGCTAGTTCAAGCGATTATCGAGTGGCTCAACGCGCTGAAACTCTAGCGGTGCGCCAGAGGTGCCCCCACATAAAGAGGGCCAGCCCCAGCAGGATTGCCACCGTACCATACCAGACGTGATCCCCGATGAGCTCACCGTTAAGCCCCTGCCCCAGCAGCAGGGCCAGTACCGGGGTGATCAGCGTGATCACCCCCACCGCCATCGCCGATACCCGCTTCAGCACATAAAAGTAGAGATTAAATCCCACCACCGTGCCGAAAATCGCCAGATAGAGGATCGCCCCCATACTGCGTTCTGGCAGCTGCGCCGGTGTCTCATCACCAAACAACAACCAGCAGAGAAGGTAGAGCGGTACCGCCAGAGAGAGCGCGCCACAGTTGATCACCATGGGGTGCAGATGCGCCGCCTGGCGCTTCACCCAGACTGCACTGATGGAGTGCACCAGAACCGAGAGAAGTACCCCGCCAAGGCCGAGCATCCAGAAGGTACCCAGATCGCTACGCGGCACAAAGATCACCACCAGACCACCCAGTGCGATGAGTACACCAGCCAGTTTCCATGGGGTGAAAAAGCGCTCTTGCAGCCATAGTGCGGCGAACAGCCCCATCAATATCGGTGACAGACCATAGAGCACCGAGATCAGACCGGAGGGGATGTACTGCGCCCCCCAATAAACCGACAACAATGCTGCAAACATGCCAAGGCCTGCCGCCAGATAGGTAACCAATGCATCACGATCCCAGCGCATGGGAATACGCAGCAACCACAGCAGCAGCAGACAGATGAAAAAGCCCACTGACATACGTGCACTGATCGCCAATAAAAATCCGGTGCCTTCATTGCTCCACTTGATCGCCAGTGGCGTGGTGGCCCAGATCAGAATGATCCCCAAATAGGCGGCGGGAACCGACATCTTCTTACCCTCCCTGCTTTTGCGTTGACAATAAAAAAGGCCGCGGTGGTTGAAGCCGCGGCCTTTGCTGGAAAAAAGAAAACTACCGACTACCGTCTCATCTCCACAGGCCGCAACATCGCCACTCGCCACATGGCGCGGCGAGGTGCAATCACGAAC
The DNA here is from genome assembly GCA_029879245.1 of Chromatiales bacterium. Lineage (GTDB taxonomy): Bacteria > Pseudomonadota > Gammaproteobacteria > Thiohalomonadales > Thiohalomonadaceae > JAPHSX01. The sequence goes on from JAOUQQ010000055.1 coordinate 11,616, forward strand.
TGCTGAATATTGAGTGTAGTCATCATGCGCTTAGCATTGCCTCCGAGGCGCGGGGGTGTCAAGCAAAAGATCTATCCGGAAGAGTATTTACTCAAACATCATGCTGTAGGGCCTGGTAATGTCACGCTCAATCTCACCTACACTGAAATTGCGAGCATAACGAAAGCTCTCACGCCCATCGAAAAAGAGTAGCAGCGTGGGTACCGCAAACACTGACTGCTGCGCCGCCAGTTCGGTGGCCTGCTCGGTCGCTACCCGGGCAAAGGCGACACGGGGGAATGACTCACTCAGCAGCGAGCGTACCTTTGGCTCCAGTACCTGGCAGACGCCACAGTTTGCACCGGCAAAGTAGAGTGCCGCCGCTTCATTTTGCATGATAAAGGCCTGCATCCCCTCTACATCCTCGATCACGGTCATACCATCACCATTACCCATACCATCTTTACCGTTTATTTCTCACCTTTTGACCCCATCACTGATGAACGGGATAATGCTTCATCTCACCGAGGCTTTTTGCCCGACCCGCAACCTGGACAGGCCCTTGTCAACGATACTAACCGATGAAGAGCGCGGCGAACTGGCCGTCTTTGTAACCGATATTCTCAGTGAATGGAAACTCTCTCCCGAGGAGTCCCTGGCCCTGCTAGGGATGCCCGAGGGGAGCAAGCCGCGCGAGCTCAGCCGCTTTAAGCGCGGTAACCCACTGCCACAGGATGAGACCATACTGACTCACGCACAACACATTCTCGGTATCCAGGAGGCGCTGCACATGGTCTTCCCGCTCAACCACAACATGCCACTATTCTGGCTGACCCACCGCAACAAGACCCTGGGCGGGATTCCGCTGAAGATTATGCTGGAGGATGGGCTGCACGGTATGGGGCGGGTGTGGGGCACCCTCGACTGTACCCAGAACTGGGACTGACCTTCACGGCCTCCCCACCCAGGCCGATTTGAATCCGGTCTGCTGCTCGACCGTCTCAATGTAGGCCTTGGCCCCCTCGTAGCTGTCAAAGCCGGTTACCTGCAGGCGGTACCAGCTCTTGCCGTCCTTGTTCACAATCTGCTTGTCGGCCCGAATCCCCAGTGCCCGCAAGCGTGCCAGCTCGTCATTGGCCGTTTTGGCACTGGTCACCGAGAGCAGGTTAATCACCCACTCATCCTTTGCTAGCTGCTGACTCTCCGCGGTGGTAGGCACAGACACCGGTGTCGCAGCCTTACCCGTCTCTGCCGCCACAGGGGGGCGATGATCAGGCACCGGGTCACTCACCCGCGCAGATTTCTGTGTCTCAAGTGTGAGGGCACTCTGGCGCCTCTCCAGAAGGTCCAGCCGCTGACTCAGTGCATCGAGTTCCTGCTGGTTGCGTTCACGCAGATGTCCCACCGGCCCCTCCACAATAACCGACAACTCATCGACTCGCTGCCCCAGCTGATTAACCTGCTCAGCCAGGGGAGTGTGTGTGGCGGGCTCACTGCGCCGTTGTAGTGTCTGCTGCAGCTCAGTGACACTTCTGTTCAGGGTTTCAAGCTCACTGCCAAACCCGGAGACCAGCCACAGCGCAACCAGAGAAAACAGCAGGCTGAATGCAACCACCGCCCCACCCGCTATGAGTGCCCTTTTATCGAGCGCAATAGTGGCCGGTCCCTGTGGCACCTCACCGCTTGATGGTGATGCAGAGGGTTGCGCCATAGAGGTGGGGGGCTCCTCCACGATCGTCTCGGGGTCTAACTCGTCATCCAGTACGGGGATGTCGGCAAAGAGTTCACCATTGAGCCCTACCTCCGGGATCCGCTCTGCATCATCCAGGAGGGCGTCGATCTCATTCAGTGCATCCACTGCATCGGGGGGTAACTCATCGTCGGCAAAAAGATCATCGAAGTCGCTGATCAACTCTTCATCGTCACGATGTTCTTTATTGCTCATGCGACACCTCGAACAAGGCCTCAGTTGCCTTCAATCTGCTGGTATGTGGGTATTCGATTCCATTATTCCACATCCCCCCTGTCGAGCAAATGAGTATATGGCAGTGGGAAAACGTTAACACAGCAGGGCATAGATACAAAAAAGCCCGCCGATAAGGGCGGGCTTAGAGGTGTTCAGCAGCCGTCTATGAGTTAGAACGACTTGGTCAGGCTCACGCTAAACCTTGCTGAATCTTCCAGATAGGCGGTGGTGGGGTCATCATCCATATCTGTTGCATCATAGGCCATGGTCACCTCACCAAAATCACCGGCAGATTTGGTCACAGAGAGCTGGTAGTGGGTGTAGTTCAGATCACCACCGCCAACGCCATCCTGATCAAAGCTATAGCTACCGAAGGTCAGACCGACTGAGTAGTCATTGGCCATAGGAATGGAGGCCGAGAGATAGGTGTAGAGATCACCCTCAACAAAAGCGTCAGCCTGACCATTAACATCAACCACATCACTGGCGATGGTAGAGTTGAGGCCCAGGGTGAAGTAGGAGTAGGTCACAGAGGCGCCCAGCTCGGTGAAATTAGCATCCTCAATTTGCGGGTAGGTGATAGCGGTCAGGTTGACATCATAATCGACGCCTGCGGCAGAACCGGCATAACCGGCATAGTAATCAAACTCCGCACCCAGGGCAGACCCCGTTGAACCGTTCAATGATGAGAGCCATGCGCCAGCATAGAATCCTGAATCATGTGCATAGTCCATACCGCCAGACATCGCTGCATTGTCGCTTGTCTGGGTTACACCACGCCAGATGTAGTTGGTGGTCGCGCCCACATTCATAGAAACCTCAGCCATCGCAGAGGCCGAGGTCGCCGCCAAAACCGCAGCAGCGATGACAGACTTGGTTACTTTCTTCATTTACCTTACTCCTAAGTTAGTAGTGCTATTTATCAGCAGCAGATCGTATTCACATTACCCGGGTTACGAATTGCACAACTTATGCCAAAACCCTGATCCGGAAAAATCGGCTCAACTATACTGAGATTCATACCCTCCAACCAGATTTTTGCACCAGAAGAGAGCCTCTCTGCACCTGGTTGGTGCGCTGCTGCAACTACACTTAATAGGTTCAAATGGAGTAAACTCAATTCGAGCTCCTAACATTTTCTGTGATTCATTTATGAACAAACCGCTTTTTGATGCCATCCTGAGTCGATTCGGGAGCACCCTTCCGCCGGGAGCTTCTCTGCTCAAGCAGGATCTGGAGAGGGGCCTGGAGGCGACACTGCACTCAGTTTTCGACAAACTTGACCTCGTCACCCGTGAAGAGTTCGAGGTGCAGGCCCAGGTACTGGCCCGCAGCCGTGCCAAACTGGAGCAGTTGGAACGACTGGTCGCCGAGCTGGAGGCGAAACTCAACAACTAATCTGGGGTACACAATGCCCCACACCATGGAAGGGAAACCATGTCACTTGCCACTATCCACACCCGCGCCGCCTCAGGCATTCAGGCCCCACCGGTCACCGTTGAGGTACACCTGGCCAACGGACTACCGGTACTCAACATCGTCGGTCTCCCCGAAGCGGCGGTAAAGGAGAGCAAGGATCGGGTGCGCGCCGCGCTGCAGAACGCCCGCTTTGAATTCCCCGCCCGCCGTATTACCGTCAACCTCGCCCCCGCCGACCTGCCCAAGGAGGGGGGGCGTTTTGACCTGCCGATCGCCATGGGGATCCTCGCCGCCTCGGGGCAGATCCCCACCGATAAACTTGAGCAATATGAATTTATCGGCGAGCTGGCACTCTCCGGTGAGCTGCGCCCGATCCGTGGCGCCCTGCCGGTGGCACTACAGTCCAAACAGGCCGGACGTACCCTGATCCTGCCGCAACAGAACGGTCCCGAGGCGGCGCTGATCAGTGATGCGCTAATCCACCCCGCCCGCCATCTGCTCGACATCTGCGCTCACCTCCATGGTCAGCAGATGCTCCCATTTGCTGAACCACTCTCCACCCCGGCGGTGCCGCACTACCCCGATCTCTCAGAGGTCTATGGCCAGCACCATGCTCGCCGGGCTCTGGAGATCGCCGCTGCCGGCAGCCACAGCCTGCTCTTTTACGGCCCCCCCGGTACCGGCAAGACGATGTTGGCAAGCCGCCTGCCCGGTATCCTGCCGCCGATGGGTGAGGCCGAGGCGATAGAGAGCGCGGTGATCGCCTCGGTAAGCGACCACGGCTTTGATGCGCAGAACTGGGGTCGCCACCCCTACCGCGCGCCCCACCACACCGCCTCGGCGGTCGCGCTGGTAGGAGGCGGCAGCAACCCACGCCCCGGCGAGATCTCACTGGCCCACCAGGGGGTACTGTTCCTCGATGAGCTGCCGGAGTTCGACCGCAAGGTGCTGGAGGTGCTGCGCGAACCGCTCGAGTCGGGCCACATCACCATCTCGCGCGCCGCACGCCAGGCGGAGTTTCCCGCCCGTTTCCAGCTGGTGGCGGCGATGAACCCCTGCCCCTGCGGCTATCTGGGCCACCCCAATGGGCGCTGCCGTTGTACCGTCGAGCAGGTGGCACGCTATCGCGGGCGGATCTCCGGCCCGCTACTGGATCGCATCGATATGCATGTAGAGGTTCCGCCACTGCCCAAAGGGACGCTGCAGCAAAAACAGCAGATGGAGGAGAGCGTAGCGGTACGGGAGCGGGTTAACCGCTGCAGGACACATCAGATCACGAAACGCGGTAAAGCCAATAACCTGCTCGATAATCGTGAATTGAAACAGTTTTGTGCCCTGCAAAGCGCTGAGGCACAGTTACTGGAGCAGGCCACAGAGAGGCTCGGCCTCTCCGCCCGCGCACATCAGCGTATTTTGCGTCTTGCGCGTACCATTGCGGACCTTGAAGGGGCTGACAACATTGCGGCCAACCACCTGAGCGAGGCGATCGGCTATCGCAGACTGGACCGCCAAAGCGTTTAGGACAGGGTGTGGCAACGCCTGTTACAATGCCACCCCGTTTTGTTGAATACCCGATCTCCCCGTGTCCAACCTCAACCCCCGACAGAGTGAAGCGGTTCGCTACATCGACGGCCCCCTGCTGGTGCTGGCGGGTGCCGGCTCCGGCAAGACGCGGGTAATCACCCAGAAGATCGCCCACCTCATTCAGAACTGCGGCATTAGCGCGAAAAATATCGCCGCCGTCACCTTCACCAACAAGGCGGCACGCGAGATGCGCGACCGGGTCGCTCAGCTGCTCGATGGCAAGGAGGGGCGTGGCCTGCGGGTCTCCACCTTCCACACACTGGGGCTCGATATCATCCGCCGTGAGCTCGCCACCCTTGGCTACAAGGCGGGTTTCTCCATCTTCGATGCCAGTGACAGCGCCACCCTGATCCGCGAGCTGCTGCGCCGTGAGGCGGTGGGTGATGACATGGAGAAGGAGGTGCAGCGCCACATCTCCAACTGGAAGAACGCCTTTATCACCCCGGCCCAGGCGCTCGCCAGCGCCGAGGATCCGCTGGCCCACGCCGCCGCAACCCTCTATGAGGCCTACAACCGCCACCTCAAGGCCTACAACGCGGTCGATTTTGACGACCTCATCATGCTGCCGGTGTTGCTGTTTGAAGAGCATCCCGAGGTGCTGGAGCGCTGGCAGCAGCGTGTCCGTTATCTCCTGGTGGACGAGTACCAGGACACCAACGCCACCCAGTACCGGCTGGTGAAGTTGCTGATTGGGCTCAATGGGCGCCTTACCGTGGTGGGCGATGATGACCAGTCGATCTACGCCTGGCGCGGCGCCCAG
>JAOUQQ010000003.1 GCA_029879245.1 Chromatiales bacterium
TGCGCAGGAAGATCGCCAATAATTCTGCGTCGGAGAGGGCGCCGGCGCCGCGGCTGAGGAGTTTCTCTCGCGGTCGTTCATCCACCGGCCAGTCTGTGATCGCCATAGTCACCTCCCTGTGTGGCGTAAGTGGGTACCCACTTTAGCAAAGATGGGGATACATCTCTGTCAGCGCTTTCTGATAAACTCCCCGCTCTATGAGTGAGTCCTTACCTACAAACCTGCAAGGCCGGAGAATCCTGCTTGGGATCAGCGGTGGTATCGCTGCCTACAAGGCGGCGGAACTGGTTCGTGGCCTGCGTAAGGGCGGCGCAGAGGTACGGGTGGTGATGACCGAGGCGGCGATCGAGTTTGTTACACCAATGACGCTGCAGGCCCTTTCTGGTAACCCGGTAAGGGTCGGCCTGTTCGACCCGGCGCACGAGGCGGTGATGGGCCATATTGAGCTGGCGCGTTGGGCAGAACTGGTGGTGGTGGCACCGGCCAGTGCTGATTTTCTCGCTCGGCTCCATGCCGGTATGGCCAACGACCTGCTCACTACCCTCTGCCTTGCTACCACCGCCCCCATTGTGGTGGCCCCGGCGATGAACCGGCAGATGTGGCAGGCGGCGGTGACGCAACAGAATGTGGTTGGGCTGCGCGGGAGAGGTGTTATCGTCTGGGGCCCGGCAGAGGGGGAGCAGGCGTGTGGCGAGGTGGGGCCGGGTCGTATGGTGGAGCCCGCTGAGTTGCTGGCACAGTGTGATAGCCACTTTGCCGATGGCCCGCTCAAGGGGGTGAGGGTGACCATTACCGCCGGGCCGACCCGTGAGGCGGTAGACCCGGTGCGTTTTATCAGCAACCACAGCTCCGGCAAGATGGGCTTTGCCATCGCCGAGGCCGCCGCGCAGATGGGTGCTGAGGTCAGATTGGTGGCGGGCCCGGTGGCGCTGCCCACCCCTGCCGGTGTGGAGCGCATCGACGTGGAGAGTGCCGAGCAGATGCTGGAGGCGGTGCTGGCCGACCCCGGCGAGATCTTTATCGCCTGCGCGGCGGTTGCCGACTACCGCCCCGCTGAGGTGGCGGATAAGAAGGTGAAGAAGTCGGCAGAGGAGATCTCACTGCAACTGGTGCGCAACCCCGATATCCTCGCCACGGTGGCAGCGCTGGAGGGGGCACCCTTTACCGTCGGCTTTGCCGCCGAGACCGAAAATTTGATCGAAAATGGCCGCGGCAAGCTGCAGAATAAGCGGCTCGATATGGTCGCCGCCAACTGGGTGGGGGCGCGCGCCGCGGGGGGCGGATTTAACAGCGACGAGAACGCGCTGCAGCTGATCTGGCACGATGGGGAGGAGGCGTTGCCCCGTTGTCACAAGCATGAGCTGGCAAGGCGACTGCTTGAGGTGGTGGTCAGACGTTTTCAGCAACGGTAACGATATATTGATGGGTATGGTGTGATGCAGAAGATTCAACTGAAGATCCTTGATGAGCGGCTGGGCCACGAGTTCCCGTTGCCCCACTACGCCACCGACGGTTCGGCGGGGATGGACATGCGGGCGATGATCGATGCCCCGATGGAGCTGGCCCCGGGTGAGAGTCAGCTGATCCCCACCGGTATTGCGATCCACATCGCCGACCCCTCACTCGCCTCGGTACTGCTGCCGCGCTCCGGCCTGGGTCACAAGCGGGGGATCGTGCTGGGCAACCTGGTTGGCCTTATCGACTCCGACTATCAGGGGCAGATCTTCGTCTCCTGCTGGAACCGCGGCAGTGAGACCTTCACCATCGAGGTGGGTGAGCGCATCGCACAGATGGTCTTCCTGCCTGTGGTGCAGGCGGATTTTGATATCGTCAGTGAGTTTGATGCCTCACAGCGGGGTGAGGGCGGTTTTGGCCACACCGGTAAGCACTAGGATCTCTAACACCAGTAGAAGCATGTGGATAGTGAAATGAGTCTCGACCTTGAAAGAGCAATGAGTAATGCCCGCGTCCTGAGTGAGGCGCTGCCCTATATTCGCCGCTTTGCGGGGAAGACGCTGGTCATCAAATATGGCGGCAACGCGATGACCGACGAGCAACTGAAGCAGGGCTTTGCCCGCGACGTGGTGCTGCTCAAGGCGGTGGGGATCAACCCGGTGGTGGTGCACGGTGGCGGGCCGCAGATCGGTAGTCTGCTGGAGCGGCTCGGTAAGGAGAGCAAGTTTATCGATGGTATGCGGGTGACCGACAGTGAGACCATGGACGTGGTGCAGATGGTGCTGGGCGGGCTCGTCAACAAGGAGATCGTCTCCCTCATTAACCAGCACGGTGGTCGAGCGGTGGGCCTAACCGGCAAGGATGCCAACTTCATCCAGGCGAAGAAGATGAAGTTTGTGCGCAACGCGCCGGAGATGAACACCCCGGAGATCATCGATATCGGCCACGTCGGTGAGGTGGAGAAGATCGACGGCGAGGTGGTCGACATGCTGGTACACGGCGACTTTATCCCGGTGGTTGCCCCCATCGGTGTTGGTCGTGACGGTGAGTCCTACAATATCAATGCCGACGTGGTAGCGGGCAAGCTGGCCGAATGCCTCAAGGCGGAGAAGCTGGTGCTGCTGACCAATACCCCCGGTCTGCTCGACAAGGCAGGCAACGTACTCACCGGCCTCACCTCGAAAAAGGTCGATGAGCTGATCGCCGACGGCACTATCCACGGTGGCATGCTGCCGAAGATCCGCTTTGCCCTGGATGCGGTGGCCAATGGCGTGAAGAGCGCCCACATCATCGATGGCCGGGTGGAGCATGCCCTGCTGCTCGAGATCTTTACCGACGAGGGTGTCGGTACACTGATACAGAAGGGGTAAGCGGACATGAGTGACGATAAAGCGAATAAACCATCGCGCAAGCAGCAGATCCTTGAGGCGCTGGCGCGCGAGCTGGAGCAGAGCCCCGGTGAACGCATTACTACCGCCGGGCTGGCGCGCGCGGTCGGCGTCTCCGAGGCGGCCCTCTACCGCCACTTTCCCAGTAAGGCGAAGATGTTTGAGGGGCTGATCGAATTTCTTGAGGAGACGGTGTTTGGATTGACCAATAGAATCCTTGAGGATGAGAAACGCTGTAAGGCCCGGTGCGAAAAGATCATGACACTGGTGCTGGGCTTCTCCGCCCGTAACCCGGGGATCAGCCGTATCCTGATGGGGGATGTGCTTGTCGGTGAGACGGAGCGTCTGCGCCAGCGCATCGGTCAGTTTTTTGACCGCGTCGAGACACAGCTTAAACAGGTTCTGCGCGAGGGGGAGCTGGCGGGTGAGCTGCGGGATGCGGGCAACACATCGGCCAGCGCAAACCTGTTACTGGCCCTGGCTGAGGGGCGTATCCATCAATATGTACGTAGCGGCTTTAAACGCTCGCCGATGAGTGAGTGGGAGGTGCAGTGGCCCCTGCTGGCATCGTCGCTGTTCAAGGGTTAAGTCGGTAAACCCATCGCCATCAAACCGGGAAATTTTATGAAACGATATCTGATAGGGCTGTTTGGCCTGTTATTGGCCGGAAATGTCCTGGCCCACGGTATGTCTGAGGCTGACAAACAGCGCATTCTCGATGCCGGACTGATGGAGTATATCGAGCTGGGAGCCTCGCATATGCTTACCGGCTATGACCACCTGCTCTTTCTCTTCGGGGTGGTCTTCTTTCTCACCCGGTTTAACGACATCATCAAGTTTGTTACCGCCTTTACCATCGGCCACTCCATCACCCTGATCTTCGCCACGCTCTATGGCATTCAGGCCAACTACTATCTGATCGATGCGGTGATCGCCCTGACCGTCTGCTACAAGGCATTTGAGAATCTGGATGGCTTTAAGCGTTTTCTCAACAGCCGCTCCCCCAATCTCACCTGGATGGTCTTCGGTTTTGGCCTGATCCACGGCTTTGGCCTCTCTACCCGTCTGCAACAGCTGCCGTTGGGTGACGGGAGTATTGTGCTCAAGATCATCGCCTTTAATGTTGGGGTAGAGGTTGGACAGGTGGTCGCCCTGGCGGTGATGCTGTTTCTCCTCTCCGGCTGGCGCAGAAGCGGCTCGTTTGTGCGCTTTAGCCACGCCTCGAATGTGGCGCTAATGCTAGTGGGTGGACTGTTGCTACTGATGCAACTGCACGGTTACCAGCACACCGCCTTTAATGAGGCGTTTCCACTTAACCGCGATGATCACTCCCACATCCATCAGGGTATGGAGGTGGTTAGCACTCCAGCAGCGCTGGAGGGTTACGAGAAACCGGTCAGCCTGAATCGATCCGATTCGCCTGAAGCGGCGGCACCGGGTGTTGAGAAGACGCCGACCTCTCACAGCCATGCCGATGGTCACGCCCATACCCATTAACCGAGGTCTCTTCAATGGTCAGGAAGGTCGTTACACTCTTCGCGCTGCTGTTAATGTTACAGGCATCCAATGCCTTCGCCCATGCGGGTGGTCATGGGCCGGTTAGTGAGGAGATGGCCCGTGCGATTGCACTGGACGCCGCCAATCAGTTCTCTGAGTTTGATCCGGGGCTGGGCTTTGGCAGGTTGGGTGCCAGTTGGCAGGGGCTCTCCGAGCAGAGTGTGACGATCGTCACCAGGGGGGAGGGTTACTATATCGTTGGTGTCGAAAATCGGGCAGAGGGAAAGACCATGTATGTGTTGATGTCCCGTTCCGGGGATATCTATGACGCGAACTTCACTGGCGAATTCCCTAAGGTGAAGTGATCTCTGGTGGTCACTGGTCGTGGGATACGAGCTGACACTGGCCGGGGTGGCACTTTTCACCTGAATATTGATGGGATACTATGGCCCTTCCTGCGCGGGAAACTGGACCTTGTAGCCTCGTTACCCGGTGCACTAACCCAATTCTGAAGAAGATCACGCCATGGACACAAAACAGGTCAATCAGTGTGTTGATGCCCTCTGTCAGTGTGGCTGTGATGCGGTGCGGGCGACCATTACGGCGATAGAGGCGGGGGCCGAGGTGCCGCAGGTTCAGACGTTGAGCCAGCCGGAGCGCGAGGTGGTACTACATGAGTTAAAGGCGGTGATGGCCGTCTATGATTCACGGGACTAGACAAAACCCGCCGACTTTTCCCTATAGAAACTCCGACCAGTCCTGGTCACTCTCACCAAAGACAAAGAAGTGCGGGTTGAGCAGCCGCTCCTTGCGGTTGTACTGCAGGATCTGCATCGCCGTGTCTGTGATGTGGCCGCCCGCCTCTTCAACAATGCACTGCGCCGCGGCGGTGTCCCACTCTGAGGTGGGGCCCAGACGGGCGTAGAGGTCGGCCTTGCCCTCGGCCACCAGACATGACTTCAGTGCCCCGCCCATAATAACCACCTCATGTTCTCCCAGTTTCTGCAGGTAGTGATCCAGATGTTTGCCGTGATGGGTGATACGTGAGCAGGCAACGGTGACCGGGCCGCTTCGCCAGGAACGCACGTGGATGGGCTTAGGCTCGTTGGTCGCGACCCGCTTAAAGGCCCCCTGTCCCTCACAGGCGTAGTAGTAGCGGCCAAGAACCGGCGCATAGATGATGCCAAGAACCGGCTTATGATCATGAATAAGCGCGATATTGATGGTAAATTCGCCAGTTCTGTCGATGAATTCACGGGTGCCATCCAGAGGGTCAACCAGCCAGTAGCGTTGCCAGTGACAGCGTTCAGAAAAGGGGATGTCGGTGGACTCTTCGGTGAGTACCGGCACGCTAGGGGTCAGCTCGCGCAGCCCCTCTTCTATCACCCGGTGGGCGGCGAGATCGGCCTCGGTCAGCGGGGTGAGGTCCTCTTTTACCGCCACATCAAAACCCGCCTCATAGACCTCCAGTATTGCCTTGCCGGCAGAGATGGCGATCTCCAGTGCCGGCGTAAGGAGAATGCAGGGGTCGCAACTGAGGTGATCGGGGCAGCGGGGGCTGTTCGGCATAGCGGTTCCTAAGGCGGGCATTAGTGCCGTTCTGAACATCATAACCCGTGGTTGAGGAGTGATAACAGTCTATGCAACTGGAAGTGGTGGAGAAGGGGCAATAAAATGGGAAACAAGAGGGGGGATAACCATGATTGAGTGGCAGCAGATCGATACAGTGTTTCTGGATATGGACGGCACCCTGCTCGACCTTAACTTTGACACACACTTCTGGACCGAGCATGTGCCGTTGCGCTACTCGCAGATGTACCAGTTGCCACTTGATGAGGCAAAAAGGCAGTTGGCGATGCGCTACAAGGCGGTGGAGGGAACCATCGACTGGTACTGCATCGATTACTGGACGCGGGAACTGGGCCTCGACATAGCCGTACTCAAAGAGGAGGTGGATCACCTGATTGCGGTACATCCCCACGTCACCGAATTTCTTGATGCAGTACGGGCCACCGGAAAGGGGGTACTACTGGTGACAAACGCCCATATGAAGAGCCTCAGCCTCAAAATGGAGAGGACGAAGCTGGGGGGGCACTTTGATCGCCTGATCTGCTCTCACGACTACGGAGTTGCCAAGGAGGAGCAGCTATTCTGGGAGCGGCTGCGGGAGGAGTATCCCTACGACCCGGCACGCACCCTGCTGGTAGATGACAGCCTCGCGGTACTTCGCTCGGCCCGACGATTCGGACTGGGTCACCTACTGGCGGTCTATCAGCCGGACACCAAACAGGGGCGGCGTGATGTAGCGGAGTTTGAGGCGATCGAGAGCTTCCTCGATATCATGCCAGCTCCCCGCGGTTAAGGGCGTCTCTTCGCCGCTCCCACCCCTTGAAGCGCCGTTTGCAATAGCGCAACAGGCTCTCATAACCATCAAAAAAGAGCTCAAACCCCTCTTCAGCAGGGGAGTCATACTCACAGAAGTCGTTACTGTGGTCACGACAGACCTTGGGACGATCTGCATAGATGGCGCAGCCACCATCGGCCTTCAGATGAAGACATGGGGTATTGAGGAGTAGAAACCAGCCATCATCGTCCTTATATAGTTGTACATCGCGGTGAGAGAGCTGCCACAACAAGATATCAAAGTCGTCCATAGAGCGCGGGGTATCCAGCTGCTGGGTAATGTAGGTGCAGCATTTGGAGTTGTGGCACCGGGCGCACTTGTCAAGATCACTGTGAGTCATGGGGAGTAGACGATTTAATCTATACTCTATATCGTTTAGCGTTACTGTGCTGAAAGGGTAGCAGAGAGTGGTACCCTCAGTGAAGGAATAGTGGGAAAAGTTATGTCAACAAAGCCTGATAAGAGTTCCTTTCCTATTGCGGTGGCCGTGGTGCTGTCGGCGTGTTTTGCGCCTGTCATCATGGCCGCTGACGAGATGGCATTTGGTGATGAGGACTACCTGGCAGAACTGCCGTTTGTTCTCACGGTTAGCCGGTTACCACAGAAGGCACAGGATCTACCGGCCTCGGTTACGGTGATCGACCGTCAGATGATTGAGGCCTCCGGGGCAAAGGAGATCCCCGAAGTATTAAGGCTTGTAGCGGGGTTTCAGGTTGGCCACGGCAATATGATAGGTCCCCGCACAACGGTGACCTATCACGGCATGAGTGATCACTTTGCCCGCAGAATGCAGATCCTGATAGATGGCCGCTCTATTTATACCCCCGCGACGGGAGGGGTTGATTGGTATGGCTTACCGATCGTGCTGGAGGACATCGAACGCATAGAGGTGACGCGAGGCCCTAATGGGGTGGCTTATGGTGCAAACGCCTTTCTTGGTGTGATCAATATTATTACGAGCCACCCTAACGATCTGCAGGGTACATTGGTAAAGAGCACAGCAGGAGATAACGGATATCGTAACCATCTGCTTCGACATGCGGGTAAGGAGGGGGCACTGGACTATCGATTATCGTTGAACTACCAGAGTGATGAAGGGAATGAAAATTACAAAGATAATCAGTTAGATGCAATACGTAATGACTATCGCATTCAGTCGGCCAGCCTGAGGACAGATTACCGTTACGGCATCAATGACTATCTGACCATGCAGCTGGGTGCCAGTAATGGAGAGATGGGGGATGGCGTTATTGGTGATATTACACAGCCACTGCATGAAAATGAGGCGAGGCAATATTTCGCACAGCTGAAATGGAAGCGTATTATGAGCACTGATAACGATATTGAGGTGCAGTTCTACCACAATCGTAATGTGACCGATGCGGACTATTTTGTCCCCAATCTCTCGACGATATTTGGGATAACTCCCGCAGAGGTGCAACTCTTTTTTGCGCACAATGATGACCCGGTTTATATACCCCACAGCCACACCATGCGTCGAAGTAATATTGAGTTGGTGAATCGTATGAAACCATACGAATCGTTGCGGTTGGTATGGGGTGCGGAAGCGCGATTGGATGAAGTTGAATCACCAGGATTAATCGGAGCAAACAGCCCTGTGGAGAACCGGCTCTATCGCCTTTTTGCCAATGGTGAGTGGACACCTGTAGAGGACTGGGTAATCAACATGGGCGTCATGGCAGAGAAGAATGACATAACGGACACTCGCTACTCTCCACGCATCGCGGTAAATTATGATTTGAGTAGTAGTCATACACTGCGTGCCGCCTATTCAGTTAATTATCGTACCCCCGCTATAGTAGAAGAATATGCTGATTATGGAGCACGATTTTTTACGGATGACTGGATGATTGATCAGATCTGGGCAAGTCAAGGGGATCTGGATCCGGAAAAGAGCATGTCCTATGAGATTGCGCTGGTCGGCTCACTGGATAATCGAAAGTTGCAGTATGATATTCGGTTCTTCAGAGATGAGTTGACCGATCTCATTGCTACACCATGGAACTGGAACAGTGTGGAGAATTACAGTGCGCTGTGTGTGTTTAATACGTCATTCTGCAGGGCTACAGCGATGCGAAATGGCGGCGAGGCAACGATAAGTGGTTATGAGATACAGACACGATATCAAGTCGCGGATAAGAGTCTGATTGCGACGGGTTATTCCAATGCTTACGCATCAGGTGAGTTACTCGAGACAATAAATCCAGACTCCTACTTGTCACCACAGGATTCGGTACCACTTAGCACATTTTCTGTATTGGCCGCTACGGAGTTTGGACAAAGGTGGCAAATGAGCGCTGCACACTACTACGTGAGTGATTCAATGTTTATCGGTGGTGATATGACGGGTGGCATTAGAACTACTGATCTGCGTCTGGCAAAGGGATTTAATATGTCGGGAGTCAAGGGAAAGCTGTCTATTGTGATGCAGGATATCAATGGAACATATTATGATTTTATGGACTCTATTGAGAGAGTACGTACTACTTATCTGACGGCTGAATTTCAGTTCTAGAAAATATGCATCAGTACATGGAAGGACAATGGTAAACTGGCTAATATTGATTGCGCGACTATGTGCGGTTATCGCATTGTGCCCATTGTCAGTGTGGGCAGATGAGATATGGTTTATCTTCGATGAAGATAATAGCCATTACCAGAACTATCTTGATAAAAACAATAGTGAACTGCGAGCACTGCTGCCTGGCGTAACTATACGTAACGTAACATCCGGTAGTGCGACGCCATCTGCACAGCGCGAGGAGCGGGTGCTGATTGTGACGCTTGGAAGTGAAGCGGCCAGTCAGGCCGTTCATTACAATTATCCGACACTCAATACACTGATCACTCAGCGAGCCCATGAACGGGTGAAGGCGGAGTATAGTTCATCAATCTCTGCAATTTATCTTGAACAGCCTGTCGATCGACACATGGAGCTTATTAGTGTCGCGCTACCTGAAAGAAAGAAGATAACGATCATGGTGGGTGAAGATGCGCTTTTTTATGAAAACGAAGTAAGGCTGGCGGCGAGGAAATATGGCATAGACCTTGATGTATTAAAGGTAATAAATGAAGAGGAAATTTCTGCGCTATTTGGTAGCGAGATACTCAAGGAAGATACGCTGCTGCTGTTGCCAGATTCCAGTGTGGTTAACAGGAAAACAATAAAGCCTCTGGTGCTTGGTAGTTACCGCCATCACATCCCTATGGTCGGTTATTCCCAGGCTCTGGTAAAGGCAGGCGCATTGATGTCTGCTCACACCTCCCTAGATGAACTTGGCAATGAGATGCGTCGGGTAATAGTGGATTATTTCAGAACCGGACATCTGATACCCGCACATCATGTTAATACATTCGACATATCCGTAAATTATCAATTAGCCAGGGCGTTGCAGCTGTCTTTGCCGGAAGAGCATGAGCTGATGAAGAAGATGCGGAGGCGCCTGCAATGATCAAGCAGACAATCCGCTACAGACTGTTGCTGTTGACATTAATACCCCCAATATTAATGCTATTAATAATCGTAAGTTACTTTGTCTATCAGGATGATAAGTTGATGCGAGAGGCACTCTTCGATAGAGGCAGTTCTCTTTCGCGATATCTATCATCGGTAGCTGAATATGGGGTGATTACCGGAAACACACAACAGCTGCAGCATATTAGTGACACCTTGCTGCAGGATGATATTGTCGCAATGACAATATATGACTTTGATGGAAGGACAATTCTTTCTGCAGGAAAGGAGCCGTTGGCGTTACAAGTAGGTGCCAATATGGAGTCCGCAGGATATTGTGGTGGTGACGACAGTCGTTTGATGTTTTGTGCACCTATCAAGCTTGATGTGATGCCAGTTAGTGATTTTGAGAGTTCTAACGCATCCAGCGAATCGACGACTATTGGTAGAGTTGAACTGACTCTATCCACATATTTGATCGAGGAAAAACGACAGGGGCTATGGAACTGGTCGTTAATGCTAATCACGATCGTGGCAATTATCACCTTAATGGTAAATAGATTCATGCAGCGACACCTTGTTGTGCCGCTGGCATCGTTAAGTAATGTTGTTGACAAGGTACGGCAGGGAGACCTGCAGGCAAAGGTGCCAGAGGGGGCTAGTGGAGAACTGCTGATGTTGCAGCAAGGCGTTAATGTGATGATCGATGCTCTTGCGGATATGCACGGACACATGCAGCAGGAGATAGAGACGGCAACAGAGAGTTTGCGTCAGGCGCTTCAGGATATTGAGTTGCGAAACAGGGATCTACATGAGGAGCGACTTAAGGCAGAAACAGCCAGTTTGGCTAAAAGTCAGTTTCTTGCAACGATGAGCCACGAAATACGTACGCCACTCGGCGGTATGATTGGCATGCTTCATGTTATTCGCCATGGTATTAGCGATCGTCAGCAGCTTGACTGTATTGACAGTGTAGAAGCGGCCGCAAATTCACTGCGTCAATTGATCGACGATATTCTCGATTTTTCTCGCATGGAGGTGGGAAAACTGACGCTGCAAAACCAGCTATTTAATCCGCTCTCTGTTATTGAAGATGTGATGCGGATGTTTGCCCCATCTGCTCAACAGAAGAACTTACATTTTGTGCTTAATGTAGATGGAACTCTGCCGCATGAGGTGGTTGGGGACCCATTGAGATTTCGTCAGATTCTAATCAATCTTACTGCCAATGCCATTAAGTTTACCCATCAGGGAGAGGTGGTGGTATCAGCGGGTGCAGTAAAACGTGATACACAACGAACTGTGCGTTTTGAGGTTTGTGATACCGGGATCGGTATCGCTGCAGAAAAACAGGAGCTGGTGTTCGAGAGCTTTACCCAGATCGATGAGGGTGATGCGAGACATTATGGCGGTAGTGGTCTTGGAACCACCGTGAGTCGTGAGCTGGTGACGATGATGGGAGGTGATATTGGGCTTGAGAGTGAGTTGGGCAAGGGCAGCTGTTTCTGGTTTGAGTTGCCGTGGGAGGCAGAAGAGTCGCAGCCTGAATCGACAGAGGCAGCTAATGTTCTATTGATGGAGCCTCATGAGTCGAGTGCCAGGGCCATTGCCGCCATGCTGGAGTCTGAGCAGATTGGGGTCACACGAGTGACAACTATCACGCAAATGGAGCTCGCGCTACGGGATCGAGTGTTTGATTGGGTGATGGTTGGAGTCTTCGTGCATGAGACAACAAATCGCCAGTTACTTAACCAGCTTGATCAGGAGTTGCCAGATGCAACGCGTCTGGTACACCTCTGTTATGTGAATGGTGAACGTCAGGAGGGGGGGCGTATAGAGCACCTCAGCAAGCCTGTGTTGCCGTCGGTGCTTCATCAGTTGCTGCAGCATGGTGGGGGCCAAGTCGATGAAGATGAGACCGATAAGGTGAAGGACCTGGTCGTGTTGCTGGCTGAGGATGATGAGGTAAATGCTCGGGTAATCACCCATTTTCTAACAACTGGCGGTCATCGGGTCGTGCGTGTCGTCAATGGTGCGGAGGCATTAAAGGTCATGGAGGATCACCACTTTGACTGTGTGTTAATGGATATGCGAATGCCGGGAATGGATGGATTGGAGGCGACCAGACTCTGGCGCAGCAAGGAGGGTGGTGATAGCCATTTGCCGATTATCGCTCTGACGGCCAATGCCAGTGACGAAGATAGGGAGCGCTGTCGCGAGGTGGGGATGGATGACTATCTTACCAAGCCGGTGGAGAGTCAGCGGCTCTTGGAGACTCTCGTACACTATTGTCGCTAGGCGTTGCGACCCCCGTCGTTGCGTGGGCGTCTACTGCGCTGCCCATTTCGCTGGTTCTGACGGGGACGCTGACTATGCTCGGGCTTCTTTCGTGCCTTCGGCTCAATTAACATCTCACTATCGATCGAAGCCATCGGAATCTTATGGCCAATATACTCCTCAATCTCAGAGAGGGAGAAGGCATACTCCTCGCAGGCAAAGCTTACTGCCTTGCCACTGGCACCGGCACGTGCGGTACGCCCAATGCGGTGGACGTAATCCTCAGCATCCTGAGGGAGGTCAAAATTGAAAACATGGCTCACCTCGGGAATGTGAAGCCCGCGGGCGGCTACATCGGTGGCGACCAGTACTGGTAGTTCACCCGAAGCGAAGCGCTCCAGCAGGTGCTGGCGCTTTTTTTGCGGTACATCACCCGAGAGTACCGCTGTGGGGTAACCGTTACCCTCCAGATAGCCCCATACCCGATCTGCCACCCGCTTGGTGTTGACGAAGACGATGCTGCGAGTCGGTTGCTCTTTTTGCATAAGGCCGAGCAGCAGGGGAACCTTCTCCTCCTGTGCCGGGTAGTAGACCGACTCCTCCACCATCTTTGCGGTGACCTGCTCGGGTACAATTTCGATAGTTTGTGGATTGTTCATGTGCTCATAGGCCAGCTCTGTCACTCGATAGGACAGGGTGGCGGAGAAGAGCAGGCTGAGACGCTGATCGGGCGGTGGCATGCGGCGCAACAGATATCGGATGTCCTTGATAAAACCGAGGTCAAACATACGATCCGCCTCATCTAGCACCATCACCTGCAGGGCACGCAGATCAAAGACATGCTGTTTGAAGTAGTCGATGATGCGCCCCGGGGTGCCAATGAGGATATCTACCCCCTCTTCCAGGCAGTTGCGCTGCTGCTCATAGCCAGTGCCACCGTAGGCGAGCCCCAGCCTGAAATCGGTATATCGGCCTAGTGCCACAGCATCCTTGTGGATCTGTATTGCCAGTTCACGTGTAGGTGCCAGTACCAGTGCCCTTATCTGGGCTGGTTTGCGGTGCCCGTGCGTTGGGTGGGTCATCAGGTAATGATA
Organism: Chromatiales bacterium; assembly: GCA_029879245.1. Classification (GTDB taxonomy): domain Bacteria; phylum Pseudomonadota; class Gammaproteobacteria; order Thiohalomonadales; family Thiohalomonadaceae; genus JAPHSX01. Next base: position 13,591 of record JAOUQQ010000003.1, read on the forward strand.
GAGGGCGATCAGAAAAGCAGCAGTTTTGCCCGTACCGGTCTGCGCCTGCCCTGCCACATCCTGTCCCTTCAGGGCGAGAGGCAGGGTCTGTGCCTGTATCGGTGTACAGCGTGAAAATCCTGTCTCTTCAATACCTTGAACTAATTTGTCAGGTAGTTGAAAGTCAGTAAATTGGGTCTCTGTCAGGTGTTGATCACTCATGGAACTGGGAGCATAGCAAATAATCTGGGCTTTTGGGGCTTGAAATGGTTGGCGGATTGGGCTCAAATGTCGCTAATCTGGTTGTGCCATCCTGGTGCTGAAGAGTGAACCCAACGGAGAGAGAACCTTGAGCGATAAAATCGTGTATGTGACTGACGACACCTTTGAGCAGGAGGTGACCCAGGCCGAGGGTATTGTGCTGGTGGACTACTGGGCCGACTGGTGTGGCCCCTGTAAGATGATCGCACCGATTCTCGACGAGATTGCCGAGGAGTATGACGGTAAGTTGAAGGTGGCCAAATTGAATATTGACGAAAATCCCAACACCCCACCAAAGTTCGGGATCCGCGGTATTCCTACCCTGATGCTGTTTAAGGGTGGTGAGGTTGAGGCGACCAAGGTGGGTGCCGTCTCCAAATCACAGTTGACCGCCTTTATCGACAGCAATCTGTAACAATATGAGGAGTCCAGCCCGTCATTGCGAGCTGGACGCCTTTCTGGCTTGGTGCTAGAATCCCCTAACATTCTGATTAACACCCAATAACAGCACTTCTAAACCCCTTTCGATCTCCACAGCCGTGCGTTGGTCGTGAAACAACCAAACCCTTCCATTCAATCTATCCAGCAAATGGCAGTAATCCATGAATCTGACGGAACTCAAAAGAAAACCCGCATCTGAGCTGATCGCCCTGGCCGAGGAGATGGGCGTTGAAAATATCGCCCGCTCTCGCAAGGAGGCGGTAATCTTCGCAATCCTCAAATCCCACGCCAAGAGTGGCGAGGATATCTATGGGGATGGCGTTCTGGAGATCCTGCAGGACGGCTTTGGCTTCCTACGCTCTCCCGACAGCTCTTATCTTGCCGGGCCGGACGATATCTATGTCTCTCCTAGTCAGATCCGCCGTTTCAACCTGCGTACCGGTGATACTGTAACGGGTAAGATTCGCCCGCCGAAGGAGGGGGAGCGTTACTTCGCACTGCTGAAGGTCGATGAGATCAACTATGAGCCGCCGGAAAATGCCAAGAACAAGGTGGCCTTCGAAAACCTCACCCCGCTACACGCCAATGAACGCTTTGTGCTGGAGATGGGCAACGGTAGTACCGAGGATGTCACTGCGCGGGTTATTGATCTGGTCGCACCCATCGGTAAGGGGCAGCGTGGTCTGATTGTGGCGCCACCGAAGACCGGTAAGACGATGATGCTGCAGAATATTGCCCAGTCGATCATCGCCAAGCATCCGGAGTGCTACCTTATCGTACTGCTCATTGATGAGCGTCCAGAGGAGGTGACCGAGATGGCCCGTTCGGTACGCGGTGAGGTAGTCTCCTCTACATTCGATGAGCCTGCCAGCCGTCACGTTCAGGTGGCAGAGATGGTTATTGAGAAGGCAAAAAGACTGGTCGAGCATAAGCGCGATGTGGTGATTTTGCTCGACTCTATCACCCGTCTGGCCCGTGCTTACAATACTGTGATCCCCTCTTCCGGTAAGGTGCTGACGGGTGGTGTCGACGCAAACGCCCTGCATCGCCCCAAGCGTTTCTTCGGTGCGGCACGTAATATTGAAGAGGGTGGTTCGCTTACCATCCTTGCCACAGCCCTGGTGGAGACCGGTTCACGGATGGATGATGTGATCTACGAGGAGTTTAAAGGCACCGGTAACTCTGAGGTCCATCTGGATCGCCGTATTGCCGAAAAGCGGGTCTACCCGGCTATTAACATCAATCGCTCGGGTACTCGCCGCGAGGAGCTGCTGACCCATCCGGAGGAGCTTCAGATGATGTGGATCCTGCGTAAGCTGGTCCACGAGATGGATGAGCTGGCGGCGATGGAGTTTCTGCAGGACAAGATCAAGGCAACCAAGACCAATGGAGAATTCTTCGGTTCAATGAAGCGCTGATCGCCGAACATACCGCTAATATCGCTCTTGTAGCGCATGATGGGGCACTTTGGTGCCCCATTTTCGTGATGCAATGCGACTTATCGGGTGAGGGAAATGGAGTTTTTAGTCGAATTAGGTATAGTGATCATATATATGGTGTGATTTGGGAGGGGCCATGTCAGATGCAGATCGACAGACAATGGACTTTGAGCACTGGAGCACACTGGCGAGCAGAGACCCTGTTGCCTTTGAGCAATTGCGTCGAGAATTGATCGAGGAGGTCATCGATGCCGCCTCCCAGCGCTGTCAGCAACGTTTGCGAGGCCTGCAGTGGCGCATCGATCAGGTGAGAGAGCACTCCCCCAGCCCCATGGCCGCCTGTATCTCCCTGAGTAACATGATGTGGGATGCCTTTGCTGGTGAGGATGGCCTGGTAGAGACCCTCAACCGTCGTGATAGCCTCTATCGCCGCATCAGAAAAGAGGCAACGATTATCCCGTTTCCCTCTCCCAGACAATAATTTGGCTTGCTGTTCAATCCGCTTTCTCGTATGATGCCGGGCTCGATTTAAGGGCTGCGCGGTGTACGAACGGTGTTCGTATAGCGGCGTAACTACCAAGTACCCATGAGGTTGATACCATGAAACCGGAAATTCACCCAGAATACAGTGAAATTACCGCTACCTGTAGCTGCGGTAACACCTTTAAAACCAAGTCCACCGTCGGCCAGGATCTGAATCTGGACGTCTGTTCATCCTGCCACCCGTTCTTTACCGGAAAGCAGAAGATGGTTGACACAGCAGGTCGTGTAGACAAATTCCGTCAGAAGTACGCGCGCAAATAATTTGCAGCACGCTTCGGCAGAGAGGGCGCCCAGATGGGTGCCTTTTTTTTGCCTGGGTAGTGGTGGTGGCGAACAAGGGGAGCTAACATCAGGGGGATGAAAAAACCATTTCCTGTAGACGAGGCGTTAAGGCGAGAGGCACTCGAATACCATGCTGTGCCTACCCCCGGAAAACTGTTTACCGCGCTAAGTAAACCTTGTGACAATCAAAAAGAGCTCTCACTTGCCTACACCCCAGGGGTGGCCGCACCGGTGATGGCGATTGCGGAGGAGCCTGAGCTCGCCTATCGCTATACCGCCAAAGGAAATCTGGTGGCGGTGATCAGTGATGGCAGCGCCGTTCTTGGGCTAGGGCGGGTTGGCCCCCTCGCAAGTAAACCGGTGATGGAGGGGAAGGCGGTGCTCTTCAAGCGCTTTGCCGATATCGATGTCTTTGATATCGAGGTTCAGGCCGATTCTGTTGATGCCTTTGTCGAGACGGTGGTGAATATTTCTCCTACCTTCGGTGGCATTAATCTGGAGGATATTGCCGCCCCCGCCTGTTTTGAGATTGAGGGGCGTCTACAGCAGCGTCTCGATATACCCGTATTTCATGATGACCAGCACGGCACAGCGGTGATTGTTGCCGCTGGACTGCTCAACGCACTGGAGCTGCAGCAAAAGCGATTGTCAGATTGTCGGATTGTCTGTCTCGGTGCCGGTTCGGCTGCCATTGCCTCAATGGAGCTGCTGCTTGAGATGGGGGTTACGCGCGAGCAGATTGTGATGATTGATCGCCAGGGGGTGATCCATTCGGGGCGTTCGGATGTAAATGAATATAAGCGCCGATTTTCCGTAACCACACCCCTTCGCTCCCTTAGCGACGCGATGGCCGGGGCCGACGTACTGATCGGCGTGGCCGGTGCTGATACGGTTAGCTGTGAGATGGTTGCGATGATGGCCGCGCGACCGGTTATCTTTGCCCTCTCTAACCCGCGTCCGGAGATTCTCCCTGAGTCGGCCCATGCGGTGCGAAGCGATTTGATCATGGCCACCGGACGCAGTGACTATCCCAATCAGGTCAATAATGTGCTGGGGTTTCCCTTTATCTTTCGTGGTGCACTGGATGTCCGCGCCCGATGCATCAACAGTGAGATGAAGCTTGCTGCTGTTGAGGCCCTGGCGCAACTGACCAGAGAAGAGGTTCCGGAGACGGTGTTACAGGCTTATGGGGTGGGCAAACTCTGTTTCGACAGAGACTATATTTTACCAAAACCCTTTGACCCGAGATTGAAGCAGCGGGTTTCCGCAGCCGTAGCTCGAGCGGCAGTAGAGAGTAGTGTGGCGCGCCTGGCACTTCCAGAGCGGTATGCTCAGGGGGTGGCACCATCCTCTAGTAAACGCAGAACCTCATCGTAACTGGCACGATGTTGTGGGCGAGCGTCTACTGGACTGAGAGGGGGCTGACGGAGTCCCTGTGCTGGGAAGATGGTCAGTTCAAGGGTGTGCTCCCCCGCAACAAACCGATAGAACGGCCTCTGCTCCTCGTGGCCCTTTGAGTAGAAGATTAGGCGCTCCCCCTGTTCAAACGGTATGTGGTGACCCATGAGAAAGATTCCGACCTCCTCGGCAGTGTCAGCGAAGAGATGGAGATAGATGGGGCTATAGCGATCCGCGGTGCCACTTAGCACGGGGCCAACAAGGCGCGGTGTGAAGGGTTGCAACAGTCGCATCGCTTTGAGCGCGGTCTGGCGCAGTGTAAGCAACGCCTGCGGCTGGGAGGCCTGTTGAAATAGTTGCTGGTATTGTCGTAACGCCTCTTCGATCTCATCATTGCGGGGCATGTTGCGGCGGTGATGGATGCCCAACTGCTCTGCTGCCTTGCGTTGAGCACCTGCAAAGTCACGCGCCCCTCCTTCGGCCATCAGCCGTGCCGCGGTCTGCGCCAGCAGCATGCGCTGCTGGAGCTCCTGTCGTGAGTGGGTATGGCGCCCCACAGCCTAGAAGAGTTCACCGGTAAGGCTGTTATTTTCAAGGTTTCCACCACCACTTTCGGCGGTCAGCGGCTCGGTGGTGGGGGCGGGAACATCCTCAGCACGAAACAGCTCGAAGATGGCATTGGGGTTATCTGCGCTGGTGAACTCACCGGTTTCGCTATCGATACGGGCGGAGAGGATACCCTCGGGCTGCTCGCTGATCGCCTCCTTACTGTTTTTCAGCGCCTCACGCATATAGCTTATCCACATCGGAAGTGCGGCATGTGCTCCTGTCTCCTTGTAGCCCATGGAGCGTGGGTTATCGAAACCAACCCATGCGGTTGTAACAACATCTTTATTAAAACCAGAGAACCAGGCGTCCTGCTGATCATTGGTGGTACCGGTCTTGCCCGCCAGATCGGTGCGTCCCAGACTCAGGGCAGCCTTGCCTGTTCCCTCTCGTATCACATCCTGCAGGATGGAGGTAATGAGGTAGACGTTACGTGGATCCAGCACTCGGGGGGCGGGAGAGTAGCGCTGCGGAGGGGCAGGAGGAGTAACCGGTACTGTTTCTGCTGCCGTTACAGTAGACGTATTACTCTCTTCCTGAGAGGTCATATCAGCCTGTTGATTCTCAACCGGTTTGCTGGGCAAGCGGGGTTTTTCCGGACACTGCTGTGGCTCACAGGCGTATACAGGGTCAGCCTGAAACAGGATGTTCCCCTGGGCATCTTCAATGCGGTCGATGAAGTAGGGCTCAACCAGATAGCCCCCGTTGGCAAAAACGCTATAGCCCTGGGCAAGTTTGTAGGGGGTGATCGTGGCACTGCCCAGGGCAAGTGAGAGATCGCGTGAGAGCTCCTTGGGGTCGAAACCAAAGTTGCTGATATATTTGATAGCGTTACGAATACCAATACTCTGCAACAGACGGATAGAGACCAGATTTCGTGATTTGACTAGCGCCATACGCAGCCGAGTGGGACCATAAAATTTGCCGCTGTAGTTCTCGGGCCGCCACTCACCCTCCAGCTCATTATCCTCAAAGACGACAGGGGCATCATTGATCAGGCTGGCAGGGGTGAAGCCATATTCCAGAGCGGCTGAGTAGATGAAGGGCTTGAAGTTGGAGCCAGGCTGACGTTTGGCCTGGGTGACGCGGTTGAACTTGCTCTGGTAGTAGTCAAAACCACCGACAAGTGCCAAGAGGGCGCCGTTATTCGGGTTGAGTGAGACGAGGGCGCTACTGACTTCGGGCACCTGTGCGAGAAGCCAGTTGCCCTCAGTGTCCTTATCGACATAGATGACATCACCCACCTTCAGGATGTCAGAGGCCTTCTTTGGCTCTGCACCGATGGCGTTATCATTTACATAGCTGCTTGCCCATTTCATTCCATCCCAGGCAAGTAGCTGCAGAGTGTTATCTTTAAGATAGAGAGCGGCGGATTGTTCCGCCAGGCCGATAACAAGCGCTGGAACAAGCCCACCCGGTGATGAGACCTCCTTGAGTGCGGTTGCCCACTCCTTGGCGCCAGCCTGTTCGGGAAGCTCCACCTGTGCCAGGGCACCCTTATATCCGTGGCGCATCTCGTAGTCACGAAGGTTGTTGTGAAGTGCCATGTTGGCGGCCGTCTGGAGTGGTGTCTGAAGCGTGGTATAGACATTGTAACCGGCGGTGTAGGCCTCTTTGCCGTAACGGGCCAGCATTTCGTCACGCACCATCTCGGCAACAAAGGGTGCATCGATCTCAGTCTGCACCCCATACAGTGAGGCATCATCCGGGGTATTGAGGGCAACATCAAACTCTTCATCAGTGATATAACCAAGCTCATTCATGCGACGCAGTACATAATTGCGGCGCAACAGTGCACGATCGGGGTTGGCGATGGGATTGTAGGCTGAAGGGGCTTTGGGCAAGCCTGCGATCATGGCGAACTGCTCGATGGTGAGATCGGATAACTCCTTGCCGTAATACACCTGAGCAGCGGCGGCTACCCCGTAGGAGCGGTGCCCAAGGAAGATCTTATTAAGATAGAGTGTGAGTATCTCCTCCTTGCTAAGTTCCTCTTCGATCTTCAGGGAGAGCAGAATCTCGTTTATCTTACGGGTATAGGTTTTTTCACGACCGATCAGGAAGTTACGAGCAACCTGCATAGTAATAGTACTGCCACCCTGCCCCTTCTCACCGGTAGTGACCAGATAGAAGGCAGCGCGCAGGATACCCTGATAATCCACACCGGGGTGTTCGAAGAATCGATCATCCTCGGCGGCCAAAACCGCATGGAGCATATGTTGGGGGAACTGGGCGTACTCCAGAGGAGTTCGCTTCATCTCGGCAAATTCAGCCATCAGGGCACCATCTGCACTGTAGACACGAAGAGGAACCTGCATCTGCACATCCTTCAATACCTCAACAGAAGGCAATCTTGGCGTTAGATAGAGGTAGAGGCCGAAAAGTGTGAGGAATCCAAGTAACAGGCCAGAGAGAAGCGTAATGATGATGTATCTTCTTAATTTTGCAGGAATTTTCATTATGAGTTGTCTGTGCGAATCTTTCGCAATAGTAGAGAGCAGGCTAGTATAAAACTTTTATGACGGTCACACTATTTAACTGAATCTAAATAGTTGTTGACATGCAAGTTGACACTGGTATTTAATGTGATTAAATAGATAATGAGCGTAACCTAGGATAAGTAAAGGAAAAAATGGCTTCGTTATCAAATCTGATGGGTAAGAAAAGGCCCGGCATACTCGGACTTGATATCAGTACAACGGCGATCAAGCTGCTTGAACTGAGCAAATCCGGTGACAAATACCGCGTGGAGAGCTACGCAGTAGAGCCCCTGCCGCCTAATTCCGTGGTTGAAAAGAATATCGCCGATGTAGATGCCGTTGGAGAGGCAATAAAACGGGCGGTCAAGCGATCCAACACCAAACTTCGGCACGCCGCTGCCGCTGTAGCTGGTTCTGCCGTTATCACAAAGGTTATCACCATGCCTGCAGATCGTTCTGATGACGAGATGGAGGCTGACATCATGAACGAGGCAGATCAATACATACCTTATCCACTGGATGAGATTAACCTCGATTTTGAGGTGCTTGGACCTTCACCAGATGATCCCGAGCTGTACGATGTGTTATTGGCGGCTTCCCGTAGTGAGAATGTGGACGTCCGGGTAGAGGCAATAGAGATCGCCGGGCTGAAGGCCCAAGTGATCGATGTTGAGGCGTACGCGATGGAAAACGCATTTGCCATGCTAAAGGAGCAGATGCCTGATCATGGTCTGGACAAAACGATTGCGGTCGTCGATGTTGGGGCGACTATGACGACACTCAACGTATTGCATGATCTAAAGACCATCTATACACGTGAACAGGTGTTTGGCGGTAAGCAGTTAACAGAAGAGATTCAACGCAGATATGGCCTTTCCTATGAGGAGGCAGGAATGGCGAAACGCCAGGGGGGACTCCCAGATAACTATGTGCCGGAGGTACTTGAGCCATTCAAGGAAGCGATGTCACAGCAGGTGAGCCGCTCACTGCAGTTCTTCTTCTCATCTAGCCAATACAATAGTGTTGATCACATCGTACTGGCAGGTGGTAGTTCGTCCATCGCAGGAATCGATGAAATGATCGAACAAAGCTTAGGTGTACCAACAACGGTTGCTAATCCGTTTTCCAATATGATTATTTCACCAAAAATCAAAGCACAAGTGCTAAGTAATGACGCACCGGCACTAATGATTGCCTGTGGTCTTGCGCTGAGGAGTTTTGACTGATGGCACATATAAACTTACTGCCGTGGCGTGAGGCGTTAAGGAAACAGAAAAAGCAGGAATATTTCTCGGCTGTCGGTATTTCTGTGGGTTTGATGGTGGTTATTTGGGGTGCTGTACATTTTTACATGGCTAGCCAGATAGATAATCAAATTGCAAGAAACAATATATTAAAAAATGAGATAAATATTGTTGAAAAGAAAATCGAAGAAATTAAAGGTTTGGAAAAGCAAAAAGAACAGTTGATTGCAAGGATGCAGGTTATTGAAGAATTGCAGGGTGACAGGCCGGCAATTGTATATATTTTTGATGAACTTGCGCGCGCGGTTCCTGAAGGGTTATATATGGAAACGGTAGAGCAAAAAAATTCTTCAATTACGATCAAGGGCAAGGCTCAATCAAATGCGCGGGTTTCTGCATTCATGAGATCGCTTGAAGAATCAGAATGGTTTAAAACACCAGTACTTGATGAGATTAAAACTACAAGCGGTAGAAACAGAAGTGACCGAGAGTTTACATTAATTGTTCAACAGGATAAACCAAAAGTAGAAGAGGAGAAAAGGGGGGGCAAGAAATGAGTCTTGACCTGGAGAATTTGGGTGAGCAATTATCAAACTTGGAGTTTGAAAATATTGGTAATTGGCCTCTAATAATTAGAGCGTCAATGATAGTTGTTATTTGTGCTGCAGTACTTGGTTTAGGATATTATTTCGATACAATGCCGCAGCAAGATGAATTAAATCGTGTGGCAAGCGAGGAAGCTGGATTGTGGTCTACGTTTGAGACGAAACAACAGAAAGCAGTGCTGCTGGAGTCATACAAACGACAGATGAAAGAGATGGAAGAATCATTTGGTACAATGCTTAGGCAATTACCAAGTAGAAACGAGGTGGCAGAATTACTTGTTGATATCACACAAACAGGCCTCGCAAGTGGACTATCGTTTGAGCTGTTTAAACCCGAAAAAGAGAGTCCTAAAGAGTTTTACGCAGAATTGCCCATAAAAGTTAAGGTGGGTGGTGATTATCATAGTATGGGGGAATTCGCTGGTGGAATTGCTGCGTTGCCAAGAATTGTCACAATTCATGATGTCACATTGAGGGTGTCTGACAAGAATACACGACGTTTATCAATGGAAGCAGTTGCTAAAACATATCGATATCTTGATGAGGAAGAAATTGTGGCAGCAGCTGCTGCAAAGAAGAAGGATAAAAGAAGGGGAAGAAAATAGTAATGTGCTTAATTAGACATAAACAAGAAGCTGCTAAGGATCTTAAATAATGAGAGTTTGTGCGAGTCTGCATGAGAAATATGGCATGGAAGAGAGTGGGCTCAATCATAAGCGTGCTCTGGTGCTATTGATGGTTATGTTGATTGCGGCATGTAGTCTTAATGCGAATCAGGATTTATATGACAGAGTGGCCGAGATAAAAGCTAGGCCTGCTGGAAAGATTCCTCCTCTTCCTGTATTCAAGGAATATCGGACTGTCCCATATTCGGCAATGCAGCTTGCCGACCCATTTAAGAATTTTATGGCAGAAGTTCCTGCTGAAGTTAGTGTTGATGTGCAACCGATAGATTCGCCTCTTAAAGGTAGGAATCTGGAAGCACTTGAAGAATACCCACTTGATACATTGCGTTTTGTAGGACAACTAACTAAGGATGGTAGTGATTGGGCAATTATTACCTCCCCGGACATGATAGTTCATCGTGTTAGAGTTGGTAACCATATGGGAAAAAATTATGGGGAAATTATCAGTATAGGTGAAGATAAAGTGCTAATTGAAGAAATCATTCCAGATGAGTTGGGTGGATGGGTTAAACGTGATGCTGCGCTAAGTCTGGCAGAGTGATAACTACACCACGGAGATAAGAAAGATGAAGCGTATAAGAGATATTAGAGATTATTTGATTCTTAGTGACTTATCAGTATTAAGAGGGTGCTTAATATTTCTAATGTTTAGTTTATTAACGAGCCGTATATCTTATGCGTATGTAATCGAGGATATTACTCAGGTAGCGATGCCTGGAGGCGCGACGCAAATTGAGATCGCATTGGATCGGCCGGTTGATTTTGTGCCGCAGAGTTTTTCTATTAACAAACCTGCACGCGTTTCATTTGATTTTCCTAATACCACAATAAAAAACAAAAAAAATTATCAGTATGATTCTGGAATAGTTACGACGGTAAGGGCTGTTGAAGCAAATGATAAAGCCAGATTAGTGGTTAGTCTAAGGGCAATGGTTCCGTACGATGTCCGTACTAGTTCAAATGTGATTTATATAAATTTTGATAAAAATGCTGCCGGTGGTAATGAGTTCAAGGTTGTAGATGGGATACTAATTAATGACAAGCGGATAAGTTCTATTGATTTTCGTCGAGGCAGTGACGGTGAAGGCAAGGTGACACTGTCATTGTCTGATCCATCTATCATTATTAACTTAGAGGAGCTGGGCAATAAGCTACAGCTTGATGTGGTTAATGCGCAACTTCCTGAGAAGTTGGTAAGACGACTTGATGTCATCGATTTTGCGACACCCATAACGACTGTCGATGCGTTTAACAGTGGTTTGGGGTCAAAGATTGTGATTTCGACCTCAGATAATTACGAGCATATGGCATATCAAACAGGGCAGAGTTTTATAATAGATGTCAAACCGATTTCAGAGGCAGAAATAGCTGAAAAAAAGAAAAATGAATTTGGCTACTCTGGCGAGCCTTTATCACTTAATTTTCAGAATATTGAGGTGCGTGCTGTATTGCAGTTGTTGGCGGATTTTACAGGGATGAATGTGGTGGCAAGCGATACAGTACAAGGGAATATTACACTAAGGCTAAAAAATGTTCCGTGGGATCAGGCGTTGGATATAATTCTAAAAACACGCGGACTTGGAATGCGTAAAACTGGTAACGTGATGTTAATTGCACCAAATGATGAATTGATGAACCGCGAAAAAGCGGAACTTGAGGCAGAAAAACAAAAGTTAGATTTGGCGCCGTTAAAAACAAGTTATTTTCAGATTAATTATGCTAAAGCTGCAGATATTGCTTCGATGCTGAAAGCAGAAGCTAATACGATACTGACTGAACGTGGTCATGTTACTGTGGATGAAAGAACTAATACACTAATGGTGCTAGAAACAGCGGAAAAACATGAAGAAATTGCATCGTTGATTGAAAAGCTGGATATTCCAATTCGACAAGTAATGATTGAATCTAGAATCGTTGTGGCAAACGATGATTTTGGACGCGATATTGGGATACGAGCAGGTGTTACATCGGCAAGGACAAATGGATCAAATGGAGTGACCGCCGTCACAGGTAGTGCAGCGGGTGCAGATACGATGATTCAAAGTGCGATTAATAATAATCTTGCTGGGACAGGCCCATATCCCATTGCTGTTCCAGCTCAGACTGAGCGGTATAATGTCAATCTTCCGGCAACAGGAGGTAGATTGGCACTTGCGATACTTGGTGCTGACTATCTTGTCGATCTTGAGCTCTCGGCACTACAGACAGAGGGGCGAGGTGAAGTTTTGTCCAATCCTCGAGTAATAACATCAAATCAGAAGTCCGCGAGTATTGAGCAGGGTGTAGAGATTCCATATCAGGAGTCCTCCTCTAGCGGAGCTACCAGTACAGCGTTTAAAAAAGCGGTACTTAGCCTGAATGTCACGCCTCAAATTACCCCTGATGATAGAGTTGTGATGGATCTCACAGTAAATAAGGATAGTGTTGGAGGAATATATTCAGGAATTCCGTCTATTAACACACGCTCAATAACCACACAAGTTCTAGTTGATAATGGTGATACAGTGGTTTTGGGAGGTGTCTATGAGCAGAGCGTATCGGAAGGCGAAACAAAGGTTCCATTGCTTGGAGACATTCCGCTGATCGGCATGTTATTTCGTTCCAAATCAAGGAAAGAGAGTAAACAGGAGTTACTAATATTCGTTACTCCAAAGATACTTTCCGACAAGATGAGTGCGGGTCTGTAGTCTCATAGCCGTACAGATCGAAGAATTATGGGGAACATTGATATGCGAAATATTATGCGATGGGCACAAATCCTGATTACACTCGTGGCAGTTAGCTTGCTCGGCTGCGGCGAAAGTGAGAAGTTTTATGGGCCCGGTGGTGGTACGGTTACGCCTGGCGTAAACTACACTCTAAGTGCTGCTGCAATACAGTCTTCTATCGTTGTAGGTACCACAACAAATATAAGGGCGTTGTTAGTAGACGAAAATCAGCAACCGGTATCTGGTCAAACCGTAACTTTTTATATAGATAACGGTACCTTTGGTGGATTACAAAGTACAACGGCCGCTACGGATGGCAATGGTATCGCTACAGCAACGGTAACGGCAGCCTTTCAGGTTGGTTCGGGTACAGTTGATGTTTCATACGGTGATAGCAGTACTTCAGTTGGGCTTACATACACGGTTGGACCAATTAGATTTCTAACACTTGATGCCTTGCCGGCGGCGGTAGGTGTAAGCTCGGATAGCAGTATTACAGTGACTGCACTTGATCAGTATGGCAATCCAGTGACTAATCGTGCAATGCAGTTTGCATCACAGCCAAACGCTAGTGGTGGTTCATTTGTGGGTCCAGGAATTGCGTCGACGAACAGCAGTGGTACTGCCACAGTTGTGTATACATCAGGGGCACTAGCCCCTGTGCAGGACACAATTACTGTTACCGAATTGGTAAACCCCGGTGTAGTGAGTGCAACTAAAATTATTGATGTGACACAGTCTGCTGTGGCCGTAGGAACGCTGTCACTGGGATTGAGTACGGCAGCAACATCTATTACTGTTGGCTCTACAGGTATCACTGCAAATGCAACGGTAGTAGACACTAAAGGCAATGCATTACCCGGTGTTGATGTGGCATTCCAAATTACTGGGACGGGTGATTTTGCTGGTGCAAAAGCTGCAATTGCAACGACAAATGCTAGTGGTCTTGCCACCGCAGCACTTACCGTTCCAAATCTGGTTGGCGGTGCTACTATCACTGCTGTGACCGCGGGGAAAACTGCATCAATAAAGGTAACTTATATACCAAGCTCACCTGCTTTGATGACGATAAGTGCTAGCCCGACTACAGTAGGCGTATCTACGGATAGTACGATCACGGCCACGTTCTTCGATTCGTTTGGCAATCTAACGCCTAATGAGCCAGTAACGTTTGCAGTTATTGCAGACAATAGTGGTGGATCTGTCTTAAGTAATCCCACGGGACTAACACAGACAAATGCCAGTGGCATTGCTGAAATGGTATACACATCAGGATCGACGAACGTAGGTGTCCTGGATCGCGTTCAAGCAAGAGCGACAAATGGCACTCAGCCAACCGGTTCGGTTGACATATCTGTTAGTCAATCAGCAACACAAATCTCGACGCTTAAACTTGCGCTAAGTACACCATCAACATCTATTACTGTGGGTACGAATACTGTAACAGCCGATGCAACAGTACTTGATTCAAGCGGTACGGCTGTTCCTGGTGTAAATGTAACATTTCAAATTATTGGTGGAGGCGATTTTGGTGGTTCGAAGACCATCACCGTACCAACAAATCCTCAAGGTGTCGCTCAGACGACACTTGCGGCTCCTAGCTTGGTGGGTACAGCACAAATTATTGCGGCATCTGCAGGTCTGACTTCAGCAGTTACCGTGACGTACATACCGGATGCACCAAGCGCAATAACATTGAATGCAAGTCCAGCATCGCTTGGGGTGCTGTCGAATAGTACATTAGTTGCTAGCGTGTATGACCAATATGGAAATATTACACCAAGCGAACCGGTAACCTTTGCCATATCAGCACCGAATAGTGGTGCGCCTGTATTGAGTAACCCATTGGGAGTTGCGCAGACAAACCAGAGTGGAGTTGCATCGATGATCTATACGTCGGGTGCGACTTCTGGTGTGGTTGATACTGTAAGTGTTACCGCCACAAATGGGACAAATCCAACTGTTGCGGCGAATATCTCAGTCAGTGCGGCTAGTACAGCCGTAACTGGATTAAACTTGGGATTGGATTCAGCAACCAATACAATTACTGTGAACGACTCTACAGTCAATGCCATTGCTACGGTAACAAATAGTAGTGGGGGACCTGTCCCTGGTGTAGCGGTAGCATTTGCAATACAGGGTGCAGGTACCTTTATTGGTAATGTGAAAACACTAGAGGTACTTACCGATGCAACAGGTGTTGCATCAGCACAAATTTTTGCACCTGTACTCGTGGGTGTTGCCAATGTTAGTGCGTCAGCATCGGGTCTGAGCAGTAATGTGCTTGTGACATATGCGGCTGCAGTACCAAATACGGTTATTTTGAGCAGTAATACTGCAATTGTGGATGTAAGCACTGATGCGATTTTGAGCGCCGCCGTTTATGATGCACACGGAAACGCTGTACCGAATGAGGCAGTAGTGTTCTCTGTGAGTCCAAATAATAGTGGTGCAACGTTATCAAATATTGTTGGTAATGCGCAAACGAATGCGTTAGGTGTGGCCTCCTTAGTTTACACGTCCGGTACACTGGCGCCTACTCAAGACACGCTCGGTGTAACTGTGACTAACGGTGGTATCGTTGCTACCCCAGTTAGTATTGATGTTGTTGCGGGTACAGCAACTATCCCAACTAGTATGACAATTGGCACCAACACAACAACTATCAATTCAGATGGTTCCAACTCTGCAACTATTACCGCAACGGTTCTAGATAATGCAAATGTTGTGGTTCCCGGTGCTACAGTGAGCTTTACTTCGTCGGGCGGTGTACTTTCAGCAGGTACTGTGGTGACCAATCAACTTGGGGAAGCAGTCGTTACACTGAATGCGGGGACAGACCCTGCAAATCAGGTGATTACAGTTACTGGGACTGTAAGTGGTGTTCCAGCTGCAGCAGTTCCTGTTGAAGTTGTAGGCACAACGTTAGGGATTAACTCAACAATCAGTAGTCTGATTATTGGTGGCACAGATACTGCTACTATGACTGTGAATGCAAGTAATGCTGATGCGGTAGGGATATTTGGTGCCAATGTAACATTGGCCATAGATGGTACTGCAAGTACAGGTGCAGCTAACTTATCTGCAGCATCTGGAATAACCGGCACACAAGGGACATTTAACGTCGATATTACAGGTACGTCGCCTGGAATAGTCAGGGTTGTCGCTACAGGTCTCGGTGCAACAACAACATTCGACTATTTGGTTGAAAGTTTGGCAGGGAGTTTGTTAATAACCTCTCCTGTTTCGGGCACAACGGTGACTGTCAATACGCCTATGACAGTTTCTATTGACGTCCCAGTGGGTACAACGTCTGTGACATTAGTTAGCTCGTTGGGCACATGGGCCGGGAGTGGTTCAAGTGTGAGGACATGGGCGGGGTTGGTTCCACCCGTGACAATATCTGACGATTTGACCTCTACCTCTATTGGGATGGCCAACATTACTGTGGCGGATACGAATAATACTAATCTTAACGCCAGTATCCAATTGGTAATGGTAGATAAAGCTGTCGGGCCAAATAGTGTTGTCAGTCTACAGGCAACGCCGACGACTGTAGCACAGACGGTTGGTGGTACTCAGAATACCTCTTCGCTTGAGGCTACTGTGATAGACAGCATCAATTCAACTCCAATTGCAGGTGCGCGTGTAACCTTCTCGATTAGTAACGCACCTGGGAGTGGAGAATATATATCACCACCAGTGGCCTATACTGATGCCTTTGGTGTGGCGCGTGCTACATTTTATTCAGGGAGTATGAGTACAAATCCAACAGGGTTAGTGGTTACTGCTGAGTTGGATCAGACACTTACTGGTGCACTGAAAAGCGATCAGGTGAATATCATTGTAGGAGGAACTGCCGGTGCAATCGCGATAGGCACTAGTACGACTATTTCAAGTATCAATAGTAATACGGCATACAAACAGTCGATATCGATACAGGTGACGGATGCTAGTGGAAGCCCTGTACCCGAGACGCCGGTTAGCCTGAGTCTATGGCCACAGGAATACGCCCTTGGGTGGTGGGAGTGTGAAGTGTTATATAGAGACACCATCCTTGTGAATGAAGATATAAACAAAAACTTGGTGTTAGATGCAGGTGAGGATCGTAGTTCTGATGGTTCACTAACACCACCTATATCAGCTGCAGGCGCAATACCATCTAGTGTAAAAACCGACGCGAATGGGGTTGCGACAGTCGACCTCGTCTATTTGAAGGATTACGCAGGCTTTATTAATAATGCGCTATCGGCAACTGCTATAGTGTCAGGCACAGAAACTAAGGCGACACTGAACTTCTGGTTGAGTGCGCTGAAGGCCGATGTGTCGGCATGTTTATTGGGTGGTTCTCCGTTAAACGCCCATTGGCCGGAGTTGTCAGTGACTCCCGAGCTGAATCCCCTACCAGCGACTACACCTACTACACCTGTATATGTGAACTTGGTAGGTACAAATGGCTTGGGAATAGCTGGTGCTAATGTAACGGCTACATTCCTCTCCTGGGGAACGGATGATGGGGTAACACCACCTACTATTGGAGGTGGAAATCCATCGGCAGTCCTTCCGACTGATGCGGACGGTAATGTGACATTTACCTATGCAAAGGGAGGCAAGAGTGGAGATGATTTGATTAAATTCACCTACACAACCCCCACAGGGGTAGTTATTGCAAGATATTTGACGATGACGTGGTAGCACAATCTTTAAGTGTTGTACTTGTCGGCCCCATGGGGGCCGGCAAGAGTACTATCGGCAAGCAGTTATCCAACTCTCTTAAGCGCGAGTTCAAGGATAGCGATCATGAGATCGTTGCCCGCACTGGTGCGAGCATTCCACTGATCTTTGAAATCGAGGGTGAGGAGGGATTTCGAAAGCGTGAGGCGGCTGTGATTGATGAGCTGACTCAGCTTGGAGACACCGTTCTTGCCACGGGGGGCGGCGCAGTACTGCGCGATGAGAACCGTGCCCATCTGAAGGAGCGGGGGGTGGTGATATACCTCTACGCCTCTGTCGATCAACTCTTCGAACGTACCTCACGCGATAGAAACCGTCCGTTACTACAGACTGAGAATCCCAGGCAGAAGCTGGAGGAGCTGATGGAGCAGCGCGACCCGCTCTATCGTGAGGTGGCTGATATGGTGGTTCACACCGATGATCGCTCTATTCGCAGTGTGGTAAAGGAGATCCTGGTACGGCTCAGGCAGGAGCCGAAATTCAACGGTACATGACCTGACCACACCCATTCCGTTATATTATGCGCTGACCAGACTTTGGCGGACAGCAGCAACAATCTATGCAGACACTCAACGTAGACCTCGGCGAACGCAGCTACCCTATCTATATTGGCCACGGATTGCTGGATGATGGCGAGCTGATCAGGCCCCATATCCGTGGCAGTCAGGTACTGATCGTCAGCAATGAGACGGTGGCGCCAATCTACCTCGACAGGGCAGTAGCAGTACTGGCGGGGTTGCGAGTGGAGTCGGTAATCCTGCCTGACGGTGAGCAGTACAAGAATCTTGAGGTACTCAACACCATCTATGATGCCCTGCTGACCCACCGCTTCGATCGCAAGTGCACCCTCATCGCCCTCGGTGGCGGTGTAGTGGGTGACATGACCGGTTTTGCCGCTGCCTCCTATCAGCGCGGTGTCGACTTTATCCAGATCCCAACCACCCTGCTGGCGCAGGTCGACTCCTCGGTGGGTGGTAAGACCGGGGTCAACCACCCGCTAGGTAAGAATATGATCGGTGCGTTTCACCAACCGCGCTGCGTAATCGCCGATACCGATACACTCAACACCCTTGATGATCGCCAGCTGAGTGCCGGTGTAGCGGAGGTGATCAAGTATGGTCTGATTGACGACCCTGATTTCTTTGCCTGGCTGGAGCAGAACATGGCCAGGCTGCTGGCTCGCGAGCCTGAGGCCCTGGCCTATGCTATCAGCCGCTCCTGTGCCGATAAGGCCCGAGTGGTCGCCGCCGATGAAAAGGAGGCCGGTAGTCGCGCCCTGCTTAATCTCGGTCACACCTTTGGTCACGCCATTGAGACCGGCATGGGTTACGGCGAGTGGTTGCACGGTGAGGCGGTCGCTGCCGGTATGGTGCTGGCGGCGGAGCTTTCGGCGGAGATGGGGTGGATTACAACCGATGTGGTAGAGCGTAGCCGTAGACTGATTGCGGCCGCCAATCTGCCCATCGAGCCGCCGACGGCCCTTAGCGGTGAGCGTTTCATTGAGCTCATGTCGGTTGACAAGAAGGTACAGGATGGGATTTTACGGCTGGTGTTGATGAAAGGGCTCGGCCACTCGGTGATCAGTGATGAGGCCAGCCGCGAGCAGATACTCACTGTAGTTGAAAGACACCTCAGGGGATAGAATATGAACCAGACTCTTGCCCCCTACGCCGCCAATGATGAGAAATCACGGGGCCGTCGCCATCCAGAGTCTGCACCTCGCTACCGCAGTGAATTCCAGCGTGATCGCGACCGCATCGTCCACTCCGGCGCCTTCCGTCGTCTCGAATATAAAACCCAGGTCTTTGTAAATCACGAGGGGGACATGTTCCGTACCCGTCTCACACACTCGATTGAGGTGGCGCAGATCGGGCGGGCGGCGGCACGGGCACTCAATCTGCATGAGGATCTGACCGAGGCGATCTCTCTGGCCCACGACCTGGGTCATACCCCATTTGGTCATGCGGGGCAGGATGCCCTCAACCGCTGTATGAAGGAGTATGGCGGTTTTGAACACAACCTTCAGTCGTTGCGCGTAGTGGAGCAACTGGAGGAGCGTTACGCCGAGTTTAATGGTCTCAATCTTACCTTTGAGACCAGAGAGGGGATCCTCAAGCACTGTTCCCTTGCCAATGCGGAGAAGCTGGGTGAACTCGGGGAGCGATTCATGCGCGGACGACAGCCCGGGCTCGAGGCGCAGATTGCCAATGTGGCCGACGCCATTGCCTACAACAACCACGATGTTGATGACGGGCTGCGGGCTGGGCTTATTGAGGTGCAGCAACTGCGTGAGGTGGAACTCTTTGGCGATGCCTACGATGAGGTGATGTTTCTCTACCCTGCGTTAAACGGCAGGCGGCTGATCCATGAGATTATTCGCCGCATGATCAATCGGCAGGTGGTGGACCTGTTGCAGAATAGCGAGAGAGTACTTGAAGAGGTTCAGCCACAGGGGATCGAGGGAGTGCGCGAGCAACACAGGCCGTTGATCACCTTTAGTGAACCGATGGCCGAGGCACACCATGCCCTGAAACAGTTTTTGCGTGAGCACCTCTATAACCACTATCGGGTTCATCGCATGAGCGTCAAGGCGAAGCGCATGGTGACTGAACTGTTTTTTGCCTTTTTTGATGAGTTGAAACTGTTGCCGCACGAATACCAACGACGGGCCCGCCAGCTGGAACATGACCTTGGTGTTGATGGTAGAGCACGCGCAGTTGCGGACTATATCGCGGGGATGACAGATCGTTTTGCGATTGCTGAGCACCAGAAGCTCTATAACCCCTCGGAGTTGACCTGAACCCTGTAGAGGGTGGGTGAAGCCAGCGCAACAGTGATGATGATCTAATGCGTATCTTTCTCCAGACGCCACATAGTGGCGACAAGCCACCACGTTACTACCATCTGTTTTTGCAGGAGGATCTGTTAGGAGGCTGGAGTCTGGTGAAGGAGTGGGGGTTTCAGGGGGCATCGGGTCGGGTGCAGCGAGAGCACTTTGAGACACGTGATGAGGCAATTGATGCGCTGATTACCTCACGCGATACGCAAATTCAACGTGGGTACCGGGTAATGTTTTTCCAGGGAGACGAGGCGCCCCGATAAGGTGTTATTGAAATGGTTGCGGGCGATATGAGGATGAAACCGGCTACGGGCGACAGAATTTTTCCAGGTGTTAGATTGGGCCTTATTTCTATAGCAGTAATGTTCGTAACTGCGGCGATTAGTAGCGTAACAATGGCCGCTGAAAGAGATTACAGTGAACCGCTATTGCAACCGCTGGTGGTCAAATCTCTGGAAGAAGAGGAGAAAAATAGTAGTGATGCCCAGTTGCGCGGCAGTGGCGCAGCAAAGAGAAACCCTGTCAGGCCGATGAAGCCAATGCTGTTGAGCCTGGAGCATGCACCGTTAATTAGCAGTAACAGTCCACAAAAGATAACCGTCCTCGGGGATGGGCTGGTGCCTGGGATCAGGGTCGCGGTGGGATGGGATGGGAAGGTCGCTGCGCTTGATTCGTCGCAGGTGAGGGTTATCGATACCACCCGCATGGAGTTAACGGTTACCACGGGTGAAGGGGCGACCAAAGGAATAATGCAGGTGAGTACTCCTGACAGGCAACGTTCGAACGTACTACGCTTTGAGGTAGAACCCGCAAGGACGAAAATGATCGGGGGCGAGGGCCAGACCCCCAACAGGCAGACAGGAGTGACAGCTGTTGTTGATAGAGAGAAAAAAAGCGCACCCGTAGTTAAAGCAGGTACGGTTACAAGTTCCCCCGTCCCTTTAAAACGCAATAGTGAAATTAAAGACATCTCCTGGATCTGGAGTCAGGACCCGAACGACTACACGATTCAACTGGCTGGCGGTACGAATGAGGTCTCCGTAGAGGCACACATGAGAGGGGTTGAATTACCGGGAGAGCTGGCAGTTGTGCAGATAATACACAATAAAAAGCCCTGGTATATTCTGATCTACGGCCACTTCACCGAGAAGACGGAGGCGCAGGCGGTCGTGGATCAGCTGCCTTTAGGACTCAAGGAGTCAAGGCCATGGCTACGGCGCTTTTCAGAATTACAAGATCGGGTTGCTGAGGCAGGCCGTACTCACTGAACACTACACACATTTCGTCCTCGACATAGTGCGGCGAATTTAAAGGCCTCTGCCCAGTAATTGAACAGAAACCCTCCCGGCAGTATACTGCTTGGCCGTTTTGCCTGCGCAATCCCCAGGCAGCTGCCCGAGTTAATGGCATAAATGTCAACACAACCAAATGGTTAGCAAGCTGTGAGCGACACGAAGCAAGAATACAAAGGTTTATACCACCCCTCCTTCGAGAAGGATAACTGCGGCTTTGGTCTGATGGCCCATATGGATGGCAAGCCCAGCCACTGGCTGGTGCAGACCGCCATTGAGGCGCTGGGCCGCATGACCCACCGCGGCGCCATCGCCGCCGACGGCAAGACCGGCGATGGCTGCGGGCTGCTGATCAAGAAACCGGAGGGGTTCCTCAAGGCGGTGGCCGGCGAGTGCGGTATCGAACTGGCTGACGGCTTCGGCGTCGGCACCGTGTTCCTGTCGAAGGATGAGGCCGAGGCCGAGGCTGGCCGCAAGGCCCTGGAAGAGGGTCTGAAGGCCGAGGGGCTTGCCGTTGCCGGCTGGCGCGTGGTTCCTACCAACTCCGAGGCCTGCGGTGAGTCCGCCAAGCTGACCCAGCCCGGGATCGAACAGGTTTTCGTCAACATGCCTGCCGCTATGTCTGCCGAGGAGTTCGAGGTACGCCTCTACGTCGCCCGTCGCCGCGCCGAGAAGGCGTGCGAGGCTGCGGGGGATCAGATGTTCTACCTGCCGACCCTCTCCACCAAGGTGTTGTCATATAAAGGTATGGTGATGCCGGAGTTTCTGCCGGTCTTTTACCCCGACCTGGGCGATGCGCGAATGGAGACCGCCATTTGCGTCTTCCACCAGCGCTTTGCCACCAACACTATGCCGCAGTGGCGCCTGGCACAGCCGTTCCGCTACCTGGCCCATAACGGTGAGATCAACACTGTACGCGGCAACCGCAACTGGGCCCGTGCCCGCTCCTACACCTTCTCGACCGATGCCATCCCCGATATGGATGCGGTACGCCCATGGGTTTCCATGGAGGGCTCTGACTCTTCCAGCATGGACAACATGCTGGAGGCGCTGATGGCCGGTGGCGTCGATATCTTCCGCGCGATGCGCCTGCTGGTACCGCCGGCGTGGCAGAACGTCTCGGAGATGGACCCGGACCTGCGCGCCTTCTACGAGTACAACTCGATGCACATGGAGCCGTGGGACGGCCCCGCCGGTATGGTGCTGACCGACGGTCGCTACGCCGCCTGCTCGCTCGACCGCAACGGCCTGCGCCCGGCCCGCTACGTCATCACCAAGCCCGGTGGCGGTGATGTCACTGACGGTGACTACACCGGCTGCGTCATTACGCTCGCCTCCGAGATCGGCGTCTACGGTTACGACAACGCCATCGTCATCAAGAAGGGGCGCCTCAAGCCTGGCCAGATGCTGGCCGCCGATACCGAGACCGCGCGCCTCATCCTGCCGCACGAGGTCGATGAGCGCCTCAAGGGTGCCAAGCCCTACCGTGAGTGGATGAAGAACGCCACGCGCCTGGAATCGAAGCTGGAGGGCGACCCCCTCACCGCCACCCCGATGGAGGCCGAGGAGATCAAGGTCTACCAGAAGCTGTTCCAGCTCTCCTTCGAGGAGCGCGACCAGATCATCCGCGTCCTCGCCGAGGGCGGTGCCGAGGCGGTCTCCTCGATGGGCGACGATGCACCCTACCCGGTAATGTCGCACAAGCTGCGCTCGGTCTACGACAACTTCCGCCAGATGTTCGCCCAGGTCACCAACCCGCCGATCGACCCGATCCGTGAGGAGATCGTGATGTCGCTGGAGACCCTCTTCGGCAGCGAGAAGAACCTCTTCGACGAGACCCCGGAGCACGCCCGGCGGCTGATCTCCGACTCGCCGGTCCTCTCCGAGGGCAAGTTCCGCCAACTGCTGGCACACAACGAGGGTGACTTCGCCCACGCGGTGATCGACCTCAACTACCCGGCCAGCTTCGGCCTGCAAAAGGCGATCGGCGATATCTGCGACAAGGCGATCGCCGCGGTGCAGGGTGGTAAGACCATCCTCATCCTCTCCGATCGCAACATCGCCAAAAATACTGTGCCGGTCCACGCGGCCCTGGCCACCGGTGCCCTGCACCACCGCCTGATCGCTGAGGGCGAGCGCTGCAACGCCAATATCGTGGTGCAGACCGCGACCACCCGTGACCCGCACCACTTCGCGGTGCTGCTCGGTTACGGTGCCACCGCCATCTACCCCTACCTCGCCTACGAGGCCATTAACGACATGGTCAATAGTGGTGAGCTCCAGTCCGCTAAGGGGCAGAAGGATGTGGATGCCCTCGGCTACAACTATCGTAAGGGGATCAACAAGGGTCTCTACAAGGTGATGTCGAAGATGGGCATCTCCTCGGTTGCCTCCTACCGCGGCTCGCAGCTCTTTGAGATCGTCGGCCTGCACAACGAGGTGGTCGACCAGTGCTTCAACGGCACCACCTCGCGCATCCAGGGTGCAGACTACAGCGACCTCGAGTCTGACGTGCTGGCGCTGGCGAAGATCGCCTGGAACCCGCGCAAGCCGATCGACCAGGGTGGTCTGCTGAAATACGTCGAGGGTGGTGAGGCGCACGCCTACAACCCCGACGTAATCCGCACCATCCACAAGGCGGTCAATTCCGGCGACTGGAACGACTACCTGGAGTTCGCCGCCACCGTCAACAACCGACCGGCGATGATGCTGCGCGACCTGTTGAAGCTGCGTGAGGACATTACCCCGATCTCCATTGATGAGGTCGAGCCGGCGGAGAACCTCTTCAAGCGCTTCGACACCGCGGCGATGTCACTCGGTGCCCTCTCCCCCGAGGCCCACGAGGCCCTCGCCATCGCGATGAACAATCTGGGTGGCCGCTCCAACTCCGGTGAGGGTGGTGAGGACCCCAAGCGTTACGTCGACAAGTCCAAGTACTCCAAGATCAAGCAGGTCGCCTCGGGCCGCTTCGGCGTCACCCCCGGTTACCTCGCCAACGCCGAGGTGCTACAGATCAAGGTGGCCCAGGGGGCGAAGCCCGGTGAGGGTGGTCAGCTTCCCGGTGACAAGGTCAACGAGACCATCGCCCGCCTGCGCTACACCCGCCCGGGCGTGCCGCTCATTTCGCCGCCGCCGCACCACGACATCTACTCCATCGAGGACCTGGCGCAGCTGATCTTTGATCTCAAGCAGGTCAACCCCGAGGCGCTGGTCTCGGTGAAGCTGGTCTCCGAGCCCGGCGTCGGCACCATCGCCGCCGGCGTGGCCAAGGCCTATGCCGACCTCATCACCATCTCCGGTTATGACGGTGGTACCGCCGCCTCTCCGACCGCCTCGGTGAAGTACGCCGGTTCGCCGTGGGAGCTGGGTGTCTCCGAGACCCACCAGGTGCTGAAGATGAACGACCTGCGCGGCAAGGTGCGGGTACAGGCCGACGGTGGCCTGAAGACCGGCCTCGACGTGGTCAAGGCGGCTATCCTCGGCGCCGAGTCCTTCGGTTTCGGTACCATGCCGATGGTGGTGCTGGGATGTAAGTACCTGCGCATCTGCCACCTCAACAACTGCGCCACCGGCGTCGCGACGCAGAACGATGTGCTGCGTGCCAAGCACTACAAGGGCAAACCGGAGCTGGTCGAGACCTACTTCCGCTTCATCGCCCGCGAGGTACGCGAGTGGATGGCCAAGCTGGGTGTACGTACCCTGGAAGAGCTGATCGGTCGTACCGACCTGCTGGAGATCCTGCCGGGTGACACCAGCCGCCAGCAGAAACTCGACCTGACCCCGATCACCCAGTTCAACACCGCGGTCGACGGCCCCAACTGCTGCATCGAGCCGCGCAATGCCCCGTTCGATGAGGGCAAGCTGGCCGAGCAGATGGTCGCCGACGCCCTCGCCGCCATCGAAAACAAGTCGGGCGGCGAGTTCAGCTACACCCTGGAGAACATCAACCGCTCGGTCGGTGCCCGTCTCTCCGGTGAGATCGCCAAGCGTTGGGACAACCTCGGCATGAGTGATGCCCCCATTACCCTGCGCCTCTCCGGTACTGCCGGTCAGTCCTTCGGCGTGTGGAACGCCGGTGGCCTCAACATGTACCTCGACGGTGATGCCAACGACTACGTGGGCAAGGGGATGGCTGGCGGCAAGCTGGTGATCCGCCCACCGGCGGATAGCCGCTACGCCACCAACGAGAACACCATCATCGGTAACACCTGCCTCTACGGCGCCACCGGCGGTAAGCTGTTTGCCGCGGGGATGGCCGGTGAGCGCTTCGGCGTGCGTAATTCCGGTGCCCACGCGGTGATCGAGGCGGCCGGTGACCACTGCGGCGAATACATGACCGGCGGTGTCATCACCGTACTCGGCCCGACCGGGGTCAACTTCGGTGCCGGCCTCACCGGCGGCTTCGCCTTCGTCCTCGACGAGGAGGGCAAGTTCGCTGAGCGTTGCAACGGCGATGTGGATATCCACCGCATCAACACCGAGTCGACCGAGGCGCACCGCAACTTCCTGCGCGATACTATCGCCGAGTATGTGGAAGAGACCGGGTCTGCCCACGGCAAGAAGATCCTCGACAACTTCGATGACTTCATCGGCAAGTTCTGGCTGGTCAAGCCGAAGGCGGCCGAGCTGAAGACCCTGCTCGAAGTGATGCTGCAAAAAGCTGCGTAAGGTTTGAGACGACATGGCTAGAAAGAATCCCCTGCAATTTCTTGAGATCCCGCGTACCGACCCGGCCAAGGTGCCGGCCGAGGTGCGCATCCAGGAGTACGCCGAGATCTACGGCGACTTTGACGCCGAGCAGGCGTGCTACCAGTCGGGCCGTTGTCTGCACTGCGGCAACCCCTACTGCTCGTGGAAGTGCCCGGTGCACAACTACATCCCCAACTGGCTGCAGCTGATCAACGAGGGCAACTGGCAGAAGGCGGTGGAGCTGTCGCACCAGACCAATTCCCTGCCCGAGATCACCGGGCGTGTCTGCCCGCAGGATCGCCTCTGTGAGGGCTCCTGTACCCTGAATGACGGCCTCGGTGCGGTCGCCATCGGTACCACCGAGCGCTACATCACCGACACCGCCTTCGCCAACGGCTGGGCGCCTGATCTCTCCAGTGTCGAGTCCACCGGCAAGAGGGTCGCCGTGGTCGGTGCCGGTCCGGCAGGCCTCGCCGCCGCCGACGTGCTGACCCGCAACGGCGTCAAGGTGACCGTCTACGACCGTCACCCCGAGATCGGTGGCCTGCTCACCTTCGGCATCCCCGAGTTCAAGCTGGAGAAGGGTATCGTCAAGCGTCGCCGCGCCATCTTCGAGGGGATGGGGATCGAGTTCGTCCTCAATACCGAGATCGGAAAGGATGTTACGTTCCAGCAGCTGGTCGACGACTACGACGCGGTGTTCCTCGGCATGGGTACCTACAACTACATGACCGGCGGCATCCCCGGTGAGGAGCTCGATGGCGTCCACGCCGCGCTGGACTTCCTCATCTCCAACGTCAACCACTGCCACGGCTACGAGAAGTCGCCTGAAGACTACCTCTCGATGGAGGGTAAGAACGTGGTGGTCCTCGGCGGTGGCGACACTACCATGGACTGCACCCGTACCTCCATCCGTCAGGGTGCCAAGAGCGTTACCTGTGCCTACCGCCGTGATGAGGCCAACATGCCCGGCTCGAAGAAGGAGGTGCAGAATGCCAAGGAGGAGGGGGTCAAGTTCGCCTTCAACCGCCAGCCCATCGAGGTGGTCGGTGAGAACGGTAAGGTCACCGGTATCAAGGTCGTCACCACCGCCCTCGGCGAGCCCGACGAGCGCGGCCGTCGCAGCCCGGTGGTTGTCGAGGGCTCAGAGGAGGTGATCCCGGCCGACGTGATCATCGTCGCCTACGGCTTCCGTCCCAGCCCGGCACCGTGGTTTGCTGACTTCGGCATCAATGTCGACGAGCGTGGCCGCGTCATCGCCCCCGAAAGCGGTGAGTTCAAGTACCAGACCTCCAATGCCAAGGTATTCGCCGGAGGCGACATGGTACGCGGCTCCGACCTGGTAGTGACCGCCATCTGGGAAGGGCGCCAGGCCGCCGAAGGTATCCTCGACTACCTGGAAGTCTGAGTCAGTGAAGACGCCCGGCAGTGACCGGGCGTTTTTCTTTAGCGATATGAATAACAATGAATGGCTCCGCGCAGATGCGTCGAGACCTATCAGGAATACACCATGTCTGAACTGAAAAACGATCGTTTCCTTCGCGCCCTGCTGAAAGAGCCGGTAGACGTCACCCCGGTGTGGATGATGCGCCAGGCGGGCCGCTACCTGCCCGAGTACAAGGCGACCCGCGCCAGGGCCGGCAGCTTCATGGACCTCTGCATGAACCCGGAGCTGGCCTGTGAGGTGACGATCCAGCCGCTTGACCGTTACCCCCTCGACGCCGCGATCCTCTTCTCCGACATCCTCACCATCCCCGACGCGATGGGTCTGCAACTGCGCTTCGCCGAGGGAGAGGGGCCGATCTTCGACAAGCCGGTGCGCACCGAGGCCGATGTAAACAATCTGCCGGTGCCCGACCCGGAGGATAGCCTCAAGTACGTGATGGATGCAGTACGCACCATCCGTCGCGAGCTCGACGGCCGGGTGCCGCTCATCGGCTTCTCCGGCTCCCCCTGGACCCTGGCTACCTATATGGTCGAGGGTGGCACCTCGAAGGACTTCGCCAAGGTGAAGGGGATGATGTACGACCGCCCCGACCTGATGCACAAGCTGCTCGACACCACCGCACAGTCGGTGATCAGCTACCTCAACGCCCAGGTCGCCGCCGGTGCCCAGGCGCTGATGATCTTCGACACCTGGGGCGGCTCCCTCACCCCGCGTGACTACCGCGAGTTCTCCCTGGGCTACATGCAGCAGATCGTCGAGGGGCTGACCCGCGAGGCGGAGGGGCGCAGGGTGCCGGTGATCCTCTTCACCAAGGGCGGTGGCCAGTGGCTGGAGGCGATGGCCGCGACCGGCTGTGATGGTCTTGGCCTCGACTGGACCACCGATATAGGTGAGGCGCGCAAGCGTGTCGGGGACAAGGTGGCGATGCAGGGCAATATGGACCCGAGCGTGCTCTACGCCTCGCCGGAGCGGATTAAGCAGGAGGTCGCCTCAATTCTGGAGTCCTACGGCACGGGATCCGGCCATGTCTTTAACCTCGGTCATGGCATCCACCAGCACGTCGACCCGGAGCACGCCGGGGCCTTCGTCGAGGCGGTGCATGAGCTGAGCGCCAAATATCATCAGTAAAAGCCAATTTCACTACGACTCGATGGTGTGGGTCGCAGTGATTACCACGCCCTTTCACGACACACCGTAACGCCAGGTAGATATCGCCACTCTAAAAACCACTGTTTTTTAAGTGAATAATTTGATAGCGTTTGCGAAGAGAGTGAGTCATCAGACCTACAATAAAGATAGATAAACACTATGGATAATAGCAGCAAGAATCGTGGGGATATATCCATCATCGTGGTGGATGACATGAAGTTTAACTGCGAATTTATTCGTAAGAGCTTGCAAAACGAAGGGTATAACGACGTCAGGGTTGCGATCAGTGCTCGAGAGGCATTACAGCAACTGGAGGAGCGCCAGGCGGAGGTATTGCTGGCTGACTGGGTGATGCCGGAGATGGATGGACTGGAGCTGACCGACAGGGTGCGGCAGATAGATGAAGAAAAAAACCACTATACTTGTGTTGTTTTGCTAACGGCAAGGGACGACATCGATTCGGTTATCGAGGCCTTTGATAGAGGGGTGGATGATTATCTGACCAAACCACCAAACAAGCAGGAACTGGCGGCCCGGATCTATGCCGCAGGGAGAATGGCCTGCCTGCAGAATGGTCTTCTTGATGCAATGAAGACACTGAGAGAGAGTTATGAGGGACGGGTGACCATCGATCAGGCTACCGGACTTGGTAATCGCCTCGATGCGGAGCGTCGCTTCAGTGAGCTGGTCGAGATGGTTGAGTCGCGAGGTGGAGCAGCGTGCTGTGGATTTTTCAGTCTTAACAACAGTGAAGGATTGCTGGCCGAGTATGGTGAATCTGCCTACATTGAAGTGCTTAAAAGCATTGCTACCCGACTGAGTCGTGCAATACGCCCCAATGATGTGGTTGCGCGCATCTCCGATGCGGAGTTTGTCGTTGGCATGTATTATCACGATGAAGAGCAGCTAAGAAGCAAAACCTATAAACGCATTCTGCAATCGATTAATCTGCGACCAATAAAAACATCACGTGGCTTTATCACGATTAGCGGATCAATGGCTGTCAGTTGTTGTACCAAGAAAAATTTTTACAGTAGTGCAGAGGATTTGATAGCGGCTGCGGCTGAGAGGCTATCTAAAGACACGAGTGAAAGTACATAACTAGCAGACAGCACCGCCACTGAGTGGCGCTATAGAAAATTAAATCAAGATTTGATCACGATGGTTCGCCTTATCCCCCTCTTGTTTGTATTTCTGTTTCTCATACAGGCCTGTGGTACGGCACCAAAACCTCGAATAGAACCAGAAATTCCCAAAGAGGTTGAAAAAGAGGAGCCACAGGAGATAACGATTAAGAAAACTGCCAGGCCACCTGTGATCATCCTGCTAAGTGAGATGATCCCGGCCTACCAGCAGGTTGCCGATGAACTGGTGCGAATACTCCCTGATAACACCATAGTGGTGCTGCTGGCGAGTGAGGCTGCTGAGCGGGAGACGCAGCGCAAACTGATGCGCCAGGAGGGATATCAGCAATTTGTGGCGATCGGACTTGAGGCTGCACAGATTGCTAAATCGGTAGCGGGAGCAGAGGATGAGGTGGTCTTCTGTCAGGTCTTTAACCATCGCCTACATAATATTGCCGGGCCGATGAGTAAGGGGGTAGGGGCATTGCCTGGGGGTAGTGAACTGTTTAAACAGTGGCGTAGCATGTCGCCAGGTTTGAAACGAGTTTTGGTAATGACCGGTAGCGATCTGGATGAGGTAATCAGCCTTGCAACTGAGCAGGCGAAAGAGCAAGGAATTGAGCTGGTACACAGGGTGGTCGAGAACGATAAGGTATTGCTCTTTACCTACAAAGAGATGGCAAGCGCTGTAGATGGGATATGGTTGCTGCCGGATAACCGTATTCTGAGTGGGCGCACTATCCGCGATGTACTCGCGTTTAGTGTGCGTAATGGCAAGCAGGTAGCGGCATTTAGTGACGAAATTTTCCGCCTCGGTGCGTTATTGAGTGTAAAGAGTAAATCCACAGAGATTGCAGGGAAAGTGGTTCATCGTCTTGATGAGGCATACCAGGCTAAGGGTTTTCCGGGGCCTGAGCTGGTACTATTAGAACATGCCTCAATCAAAGTTAACGATGTCGCGGCAAAACGCTATAATATTAAGTATATAGAGAATAAGGAGTTAACCGATAATGCTGAGGGAGTGGCTGAATAGAGCAAGCGAGCATTTAAACACGCTGTCAGACAGGGTGCTTCCCTCTTTTTGTGTACATTTAGTAAAACGTTCCCCTACATCCCTTGCCAGTCGCATACTTGCTCTGCAGATCCTCTGGGCACTGCTCTTCGGCATGCTCATCATATCTGTACTGTGGTGGGGTTCAAGCAGGGTGATTGAGGGGAGTTTCGAAAGGCAGGCAGAGGGGTGGATCAATAAGCTGGATGAACTGGCCACACCACTATATACCTCTGAAGACAAAAGCTATTTTCATGAGACGGTTGATTATCTGAGAAACTTTCCTGAGGTTGCCAGTGTCCAGTACTACACTGCACAGGGAGATGAGATGGTTGCCGAATATTATCGTAACGGCGACCCGGAAGGTAAGCAGACGGCGTTTCGCCATAGCAGTAAAGAGCTGGCCGAACTGATGATTACTGATAGGGATAGCAAACCTCAGCTACTCCACAATGGCGACGCGAGTTCGATCTTTCATATCAGCGAACCGATCTGGATAAAGTCGGTTGCCAGTAATGGGATGTTTGACTTCTCGCTGGATGAACCAGAAGAGGAGACGATTAAGGTTATTGGAGTTTTGCGAGTAGGTTTGGACTATTCACGGTATCAACGTGATCTTGAAAGTATGGTGTTATGGGGAAGTGCGTTAATTATTTTTCTGTTGGTAATTGCGGCGTACATCGGGCGTATATTAATCCGCTGGGCGTTGCGGCCGCTACGACAGCTGGAGGAGCCGCTAAATCGCCTAGCAAACGGGGAAACGGATGTTGAGGTGGTCAGCAGCGGCGACCGTGAGATAGTACAAATCGCCAAAGTACTAAACACAACTATCGGGGCGCTTCGCGAGCATGACGAAACTCTTCGCCGTATGGCCAATCACGATCCGCTCACGGGGCTGATTAATCGCAACTATTTTCAGGAACAGCTTGAACTGGAGCTAAAGCGTATTGGCCGGGACGGAGGTAGCAGTGCCCTGTTCTTTATCGATCTGGATCGCTTCAAGTTTATTAATGATACCTACGGCCATGCCGCCGGTGATCGTCTTCTGGTGGCGGTCTCCAATTTGCTCAAACATCGTATGCGAGAGGGTGATCTGATAGGGCGCTTTGGCGGTGATGAGTTTGTGGCTCTGGTTCATCGTGTCGATCGCAAACAGGCAGGTGAGGTGGCAGCGGATCTGATTCGCCTGATGCAGGAGTTTAAATTTCACGAGGCAGGAGACACACTTCACATCCAGTTTAGTGTTGGAGTCACAGTATTTGATAATGCATTGTTGACCGCGCACGATGTCCTCCTGCAGGCCGATGCGGCAGTACATGAAGCCAAAAATTACGGGCGTAACTGTTTTCAGATCTATGAATCATCTGAAGACAATAAAGTAATTGCGCATGATTATGGCTGGCACGAACGCATCACCCGTGTACTGGAGGAGCAGAGTTTAATTCTCTACTATCAACCCCTAATGACATTGGGCGACGCTGTTGAAAGGGTATGTGAGGTATTGTTACGCATGCCTGATGGAAAGCAGAATCTACTAATTCCAGCCGCCTTTTTCCCGGCGGCAGAGCGTTTTGGTCTGATGGCTGAGGTGGATCGTCAGGTAATTCGCAAGGCAGCACAGTGGCTAACCAGCCTGAGTGAAAAGGATGTTGTGTTGTCAATAAATCTCTCTTTCCAGAGTTTTGAAGAGAAGCAGCAGCTGGATGAATATCTGGTAGAAATTTTTTCTGAATTTGACATCAATCCGCGACAGTTTATCTTCGAAATTGATGAGGCCGTAGCAGTACGTCACAGTGAAAAGGTGCGTCCCCTGATGGAAAAGATCAACAATCTGGGGTGCCAGTTTGCTGTTGATAATTTCGGTGCTGGCTATGCGTCATTTAACTACCTGAAGCACTGTCCTGTGCACAGGTTGAATATTGATCGGATGTTGATTGAGAATCTTGCGCAGGAGCCTGTCCATCAGATTATTGTCAGGGCAATCGTTGAGGCGGCACATGCGTTAGGCAAGCAGACTGTGGCCAAATATGTACAGGATGACCTCTCTCTACGGCTACTGAAACAGTTTGGCGTAGATTATGCGCAGGGCAACTTTCTTTGTGAGGCGCTACCAGTGAAGGAGAAGAGTTCGCCAGAGCTTTCTGTGGTAAGGGGCGGCCTCTCCTAGCCGAAGATAGCACGAAAGCGTGACAGAAAGAGGTCGTAATCGCTGGCTACCAGCTCATTAATTCCAGCCGCCGCCTGCCGCCCACCACCGTTGGGAAACTCCCGACACAGCAGATCGGCTCCTTGCTTAGTCTGTAGTGGTGCGCGCACGCTGACGCGGAAGTTGCCGTTCTCCATCTGCGTAAGGATGGCGTGGGCCCTGTCCGGATAGACCCGCGCCAGCAGGTTGCTATAGACACCACTAACCCGCCGCGCCCACGGCTCGTCCGGCATGATAAAGAGTGCCGTTCTCTCATTACTCGCCTCGGGTTTAAGTGATTCGGCACGCCCCATGTCATCGTGATAACCGGCATGGAGTGTCTGGTACGCCTCTTCACTGGCGATGAATTCAAGCGGGTCATGGTAGAGGCGCATCACTCGGGCCAGTGCCTCGGGGTGAAAGTGCAGATCCTCAATCTCCATTCCGTAGCCGTTATAGTTGATACAGGTGCCCAGTTCGCTCAGGGCACCGAGTTGCTCTGCATCGAGTCCAAGCGGCTTTGCGGCGCGTCTTGCAGCATCATGGAAGTTGTCACCAAAGGCACCGACTACTGCCCAGCCGAGATAGCTCCCGCCAATCGCCTGATTGACGATCAGGCTGGTGCAGGTCTCGGGGGAGGGGTCGATGGTGGTTTTAAGATTCGGGTGCTGCGAGATCTCACCAGCAAAGTGGTGATCGTAATACTCAATCGCACACCCAATATTGAGTAGACGCTGAAGATCCTCACGATTCTTGTCGAGTGAGACATCAAGCACCGTGATGGTATCACCCGCCTCACCCTCGATTCTCTTCAACAGGGAGATGTCACGTTTGACCCCGGTGATCAGCGTCGCTCCGCGAACGGGTTGATGCAGTCGGATCTGTTGCAGGGCGCAGAGGCCATCGGCATCGCCGTTAAAGACATCGTAGTGGCTCATGGAAAAGACCTGTTATTTTTCTCAGTTAAGTGGGACATTAGGGCCAACGAGGCGACAAGTCAAACCCTACTGCAGCATGGCTTTTCCCTCCACGCGAGGGTCACTGGCGGCGCTGACCACGCCACTTCGGGTGTCCCAGTGCACCGCCTGCATATTGCCCCATTTGGAGTCTGAAACCTTGAGTTGGTGCCCCAGTTTCTGCAACTGCATAACCTGTTCTGACGAGAGGGCTCCCGATTCATAAAACAGGAGATCGGGCAGGTACTGATGGTGGATACGTGGGCGGTTGACCCACGCATCAACCCCCTTGCCATCGAAGTGTTCGAGCATCCCCAGTAGTACCATGGTAATTATGCGGCTGCCACCGGGGGTGCCGAGTATCGCGACCCCGTCGGGGCCGGTGACAAAACTCGGTGACATGCTGGAGAGCATCCGTTTGCCTGGGGCGATGGCATTGGCCTCTGCCCCCACCAGGCCGTAGGCATTGGGGGTGCCCGGTTTGGCGGAAAAGTCATCCATCTCGTCGTTGAGTAGTACGCCTGTACTACCTGCGACAAAACCGGAGCCGAAGGGGTAGTTGATACTGAGTGTGGCGGCGACGTAGTTGCCCTCCCTGTCTAGAATAGAGAAGTGGGTGGTGTCGCTCCCCCCCTCGGGAGCGCCGTATCCGGGAAGGGTCGTGCTGGGTGTTGCCCTGTTTCGATCGATTCCAGCGGTAAGTGTTTTGGCGTGCTCCTCGGAGATAAGGCGCTCTACTGGAACAGAAACAAAGTCGCTATCCCCCAGATAGTGTGCACGGTCGCGGTAGGCACGGCGCATCGCCTCGACCAGCAGGTGGGTGCGCTCAGGCTCTTTGGCTTTCGCATAGTCGAGTTCATCGAGGATATTGAGCGTGGTGATGAGGGCCACCCCGCCGGAGGAGGGGGGCGGTACGCTGGTGATGGTGTAGTCACCATAGCTGGCCTTCAGTGGCTCGCGTTCGATGACCATATAGCTCGCCAGATCTTCCATGCTCCAGATACCGCCATTGGCCTGCACGGCCTTTACCATTTCCTGTGCCACATCGCCGCGATAGAAGCCATCGGCCCCCTGATGGGCCAGCGCCTCAAGGGTAGTGGCAAGGCGGGGCTGTTTGATGAGATGGCCAGGCTCCGGTACCTCACCACCCTGCAGAAAGATCGCCGCGGCCTCGGGCGAGGCGTTAAGTGCCTCCCTTCGCCACTCGGCCATCTTGCGGTAGTGGGGGGTGACGGCAAAGCCCTCTCGGGCATACTGGATGGCAGGGGCAAGGCTCTTACTTAGTGACAGCCTGCCATACCGTTTACTAATGTGGGCCAGTGCGGCGGGCTCTCCCGGAATGCCAGCGGCGAGCGGGCCGTCCATCGAGAGGCCGGGGATGATCTCGCCCCGCTCATTGAGATACATATCCCGATGGGCCTTGCCGGGGGCAGTCTCGCGTCCATCGACCATCACCTCATAACCATCCTTGCGGTGCAGTAGCCAAAAACCGCCACCGCCGATGCCGGAACTATAGGGCTCGACCACCGCCAGCACCGCACTCACCGCTACCGCGGCATCAAAGGCGTTTCCGCCACTGGCGAGAATCTGCTGCCCAGCTTCGGTCGCCAACGGGTGGGCGGTGGCTATGGCGCTTTTGTTGGGGGTGGCGGCAAAGAGCAGGGAGGGAAGCAGGAGCAGGGGGAGTAAGAGGCGACGCATGAGATGGTTCCGTTTCGAGTGTAGGGCTATAGAGTAGGGCAGGATGGAGGCAATAAAAAAGGCCCCGCAGGGCCTTTTTAACCAGGTGAGAAAGTTACTCGGCCTGCAGCTTTTCGTACTTGGCCTGTAGCTCCTCCTTGCTCTCCACGTGCTCGGGGTCGTGGGGGATACAGTCTACCGGGCAGACCTCAACGCACTGTGGTTCGTTGTAGTGGCCGACACACTCGGTGCAGAGGCTGGGGTTGATCACATAGATCTCATCACCCTGGGAGATGGCGCCATTGGGGCACTCAGGCTCACAGACGTCACAGTTGATACATTCGTCGGTAATCATCAGTGCCATCGCACTTGTCCTCCTGCAAATAGAAAATCGGTCGGCCTAGCCGCGGTATATTAGCGCAATCTGTTATGCAATGCAGCCATCACTTGTGCATCGACAAACTCTGTCACATCCCCACCCAGTTCTGCCACCTCTTTGACAAGGCTGGAGGAGAGGAAGGTGTAGGTCTCGGCGGGGGTGAGAAAGATGGTCTCCACATCGGGGGCAAGGCGTCGATTCATCCCCGCCAGCTGGAACTCATACTCAAAGTCGGAGACGGCGCGCAGGCCGCGCAGGATCACCCTGGCGCTATGCTCACGGGCAAAGTCGGCGAGCAGGCTGTCAAAACCACTGACCTCTACGTTGTCCAGTTCGCAGAGGGCCCCCTGTGCCAGCTCAATGCGTTCATCAAGAGAGAAGAGCGGCACCTTCTTCGGGTTGGCGGCGATGGCGACGATCACCGTGTCAAAGAGCTTGCTGGCGCGCTGTATCAGGTCGCTGTGGCCGTTGGTGATGGGGTCGAAGGTACCGGGGTAGATGGCGATGGTCATGGGGGTCTCTTACTGGCAACTAGTGAGATCATAGCACAGGGCGCTATGCAGACACGCTGCGCCTCGCCAGTGCGTAGATCACCTGCCCCGCCTTTTTGCTGCGGGTTAGCTCCCACCCGTCGGGCAGGTGTGGCTCCCCCAGCTCCAGTTCCACCTCAATGTAGATGCGGGCATCGGTAGCCAACCAGCCGTCACGACAGAGACGTTCCAGGGCGGGCTGTAACAGTGACTGACGAAAGGGGGGGTCGAGAAAGACGATATCGAAAGTGTGCGGTTCACCCGCCAGGTAGGAGAGGGCATCAAGGTGAAGGACCGAACCACGTTGATCCTGTAACAGGGCGAGGTTAGCCCTGAGTGACTCGACCGCCTGCCGTTCACGCTCGATGAAGGTGACCGCAGCGGCCCCTCGGGAGAGGGCCTCCAGCCCCAGGGCCCCGCTGCCGGCAAAGAGGTCGAGGCAGCGGGCGCCGTGGATCACCGGGGCGAGCCAGTTAAAGAGGGTCTCACGCACCCGGTCGGTGGTGGGGCGCAAACCATCCACATCGGGGAAGCCGAGTTTACGCCCGCGCCACTCGCCGCCAATAATGCGCAGCTGGTTGCCAGCGGGGCGCTTAGTTGTTCTCTTCGCCAACGGTGATCAGCACCATTTTGTCGGGGTGGATACGGCGCTTGAAGGCGTCGTGAACCTGCGCCAGGGTGACCTGGTTGACCCGCGTGATAAAGGTGTCGAGGTAGTCGAGCGGCAGGTTGTAGAAGCCGATCATCGAGATATAGCCGAGGATATCCTTGTTGGAGTCGATATTGAGTGCAAAGCC
The DNA here is from genome assembly GCA_029879245.1 of Chromatiales bacterium. GTDB lineage: Bacteria > Pseudomonadota > Gammaproteobacteria > Thiohalomonadales > Thiohalomonadaceae > JAPHSX01. The sequence goes on from JAOUQQ010000003.1 coordinate 51,115, forward strand.
TCCGGTGATGTTTTTCTTTGAGGCGATCAACTCCTCCTCGCTCGGCCCCTCACTGATAAAGCGGTTGAGGGTGGCACGCAGTACCGTGAGAGCCTCATCACGACTCTCGGTCTTGGTCTGCAGACTGAGCAGGTAGGGCCCTTCGGCTGCCATCGGCGAGAAGTAGCTGTAGGCGCTGTAGGAGAGGCCACGTTTTTCGCGGATCTCATCACTGATACGGGAGGTGAGGCCACTCCCACCGAGAATGTGGTTGCCGATATAAAGGGGGAAGTAGTCCGCATCGTCACGGCGCATCCCCGGTTGGCCCAGCAGGATATGGGTCTGGGTGGAGGGGTGCTCGATGTGTTTTTCAGTAGAGTCCGACAACCCTGGCACACCAGGCAGGGCGGGGGCTCCCTCGCCGGCGGGCAGCCCACCCATTACCTGCTCGGCCAGCTGTTCGGCCTGCTGTCGATCGACAGCGCCGACAATCGCGACGATCGCGTTATTAGCTACATAGTAGCGACGGTGATAGGCGATCACATCCTCGCGGCTCAGTTTGCGCACACTTGCCATGGTACCGGAGGAGTGGCCGGCATAGGGGTGACTGCCATAGAGGGCCTCGTAGAGGGCCTTGCTGCCGAGGGTACCCGGTGACTGGCTCTCGTGACGCAGTCCTACCAGCATCTGTTTGCGCACCCGCTCCAGTGCGTTTTTAGGGAAGCTTGGCTCACGTAGCAGCAGGGCGAAGGTCTCGACAGCAGGTTGCATCAGCTCTCTGTCGGTGAGGGTGCGCAGGCTGGCGGTGGCCATATCACGCAGTGACTCAAAACCGGTGTTGGCACCCAGATTATCAAAGTGCTCGGCGATGGCGTTGGCAGAGAGTTTTCCTGCCCCCTCCTCCAGCATACCGTTGGTGAGCATCGCCAGCCCCGGCTGGTTGCCATCGCGGGCGCTGCCGGCATTAAAGGTGACGCGAATATCGACCATCGGCAGCTGCGGGGCCGGGACGAAGTAGACCCGTGCACCATTGCTGGTACGCCAGTGGTGAATGTCGGGACTGGCTGTGGCAAAACCGCTGATGAGTAAAGCGGCAGTGAGTGTGAGTAGTCGCTTAGTGGGCAGCATGATCTCCCCCTTTTACTTGTTTGCCGTTGATCGGGAGGGGTTGGAGGGTAGCGACAGTCAGATTGTCATCGATCAGAAACTCGCGGGCCACCTGCTGTACCTGCTCGGCGGTAACCGCATTGATCCGTTCCGCGTAGTGTTCAGCCTCCTGCCATTGCAGACCGATAGTCTCCAGCATGCCGATCTGCATCGCCTGATAGAAGACCGAATCGAGCTCATAGACCTTGTTGGCGGTTACCTGCGCCTTGATGCGCGCCAGCTCCTTGCTGCTGATTCGCTCGCGGTGCAGGCGGGATACCTGATCGCGCAGTGCCTTTTCGAGAGTGGCAATCTTCTGCCCCTGAGCCGGCGTCCCCTCCAGAGTGAGCAGGCTGTCATGGCGGGCGATCAGATCATAGCTGGCACCCGCACTGGCGGCGATGGCCTGCCCGCGTACCAGTTCGCGACTAATGCGGGCGCTGTCACCCCCATCGAGTACATTGGCCAGTACCTCCAGGGCATAGGCCTTCCAGGATTGATCAACGGTGCGCAGCACCGGGGTCTTGTAGCCCATAATCAGCACCGGTACCTCTGCCGGGGCGAGAACGGTGACACGCCGCTCGCCCTGTTGCGGCGGTTCGGTGCGCGGTTTCTGGTCGGGCAAGGTGCTGGGGGGGATACGGCCGAAATATTTACGGGCCAGGGAGTGTACCGCCTCCGGGTCAACATCACCCACCACCACCAGGGTGGCATTGTTGGGGGAGTACCAGGTCTGATACCAGCGGCTGAGGTCACTGAGGGTGAGGCTCTTAAGGTCATCCATCCAGCCGATCACCGGATTGTGGTAGGGGTTGACCTGAAAGGCGGTGGCCATGAACTTCTCGTAGGTCAGGGCACTCGGTTTGTCCTCGGTGCGCAGGCGGCGCTCCTCGATTACCACGTCGCGTTCCTTCCGGAACTCCGCCTCCTGTAGATGAAGATTGCGCATGCGATCTGCCTCCAGTTCGAAGGCGATTGGGAGGCGGCTTGCCTCCAGTTGCTGGAAATAGGAGGTAAAGTCGCGGCCGGTAAAGGCATTCTCGCGTCCGCCGTTCTCGGCGATGATGCGTGAGAACTCACCGGGCGGATGTTTGTCTGTCCCCTTGAACATCATATGCTCCAGTACATGGGAGACGCCGGTGATGCCAATGTGTTCGTAACTGGCACCCACCTTGTACCAGATCTGGGATATCACCACCGGGGCGCGGTGGTCCTCGCGTACGATCACCTTCATGCCGTTGGCCAGCATATATTCATGGGTGGCGTGGTTACTGCCATTGCCGTTGGCGGCGACCTCCGCTGTGGTGGTGAGCTGTGAGGGGAGCATTGCTTGGATATTGATACCTGTGCCGCTACAGCCACCCAGGCTGAGGACGGCACTGCCCGATAACAGGATCGGCAGCAGACGATGAGATAACTTTGGCATAGTGTGACCTTGTTGTTGCATGTGGTGATAGCCCTGCGCGTGATGATACGATACCGTCATCAGAGACCCAAGGGCATCAGACTCTCCACTGTGCAGAGACACTGCTTCTGGTGCAAGGTTCAATCGACCCAATAACGAGATGTATCACACAAATTATGTTTGGTTTCGGTAACAGGCGGGGCAACAAAGAGAGCGGTGAGCAGGCAGGCCCCGTGGAGAAGAGAGAACCGGCCGAAACGGTTGATGAAGGGCAGGGGCAGCCGCTTCAACAGGGACTGTTTGCACGCCTGAAGAGTGGTCTGAGTCGCACCCGTGGATCGCTAACAGGTGGCATTGGCGATCTGCTGCTGGGAAAAAAACAGATCGATGATGAGCTGCTGGAGGAGATTGAGACCCAGCTGCTGGTGGCCGATATGGGGGTGGAGGCGACCCAGGCGATCATCGCTGACCTGACCGAGCGTGTTTCACGCAAACAGCTGGCCGATGGTGAAGCACTGTTTGCCGCCCTGCGTGAGGAGATGGCGCTGATGCTGGCGCCGGTCAGCCAGCCGCTGGAGATCGACAGTAGCAGATCCCCCTTTGTGATTCTGGTCGTCGGCATCAACGGTGCGGGCAAGACCACTACTATCGGCAAGCTGGCAAAGCGGCTGCAGAACGAGGGTAGATCGGTAATGCTGGCGGCGGGGGATACCTTCCGTGCCGCCGCAGTGGAGCAGTTACAGGTGTGGGGAGAGCGAAATAAGATCCCCGTCATCGCTCAGGGATCGGGGGCCGATTCCGCCTCGGTGATCTATGATGCGGTCGAGGCGGCGAAGGCGCGCCATATCGATGTGGTGATAGCCGATACCGCCGGACGGCTTCATACCCAGTCCAACCTGATGGAAGAGCTGAAGAAGGTCAGACGGGTGATCGGCAAACTGGATGAGAGCGCCCCGCACGAGGTGCTGCTGGTGCTTGACTCCGGGACCGGGCAGAACGCCCTCAATCAGGCAGAGCAGTTTCACCAGGCGGTAGCGGTAAGCGGTCTCGCACTGACCAAACTCGACGGTACCGCCAAGGGGGGTATCATCTTTGCCATTGCTCGGAAGATGGGGATCCCGATCCGCTTTATCGGGGTTGGCGAGTCGATAGAGGATCTGCGGGTCTTCGATTCGGCGGAGTTTATCGAAGCGTTGTTTGAGCGCTAGGTGGCCGGGAGAGATGATACGCTTCACCAACGTCAGCAAACGCTATCCCGGTGGTTATGAGGCGCTGTCGGATGTCAATTTCCACCTCAATCAGGGTGAGATGGCCTTTCTTACCGGCCACTCCGGTGCCGGTAAATCGACCCTGTTAAAACTGATCGCCCTGATCGAACGCCCCAGTGGTGGGCAGGTCGTAGTGGGTGGTCAGAACATCGCCAAATTGGGGCGGCGCAAGATCCCCTACCACCGCCGTAATATCGGCGTCATCTTTCAGGATCACCGCCTGCTGTTCGACCGCACCGTATTCGATAATGTCGCTCTGCCGCTGATCATTGCCGGTTACAGCCGGGACGAGATTGGTCGCAGGGTGCGTGCCGCCCTCGACAAGGTGGGGTTGCTGCGTAAGGAGAAGGTCTACCCCATCACCCTCTCCGGTGGTGAGCAGCAACGGGTGGGGATCGCCCGTGCGGTGATCAACAAGCCACCGCTGCTGCTGGCCGATGAGCCGACCGGTAACCTCGACCCTGAGCTGTCACGCGAGATAATGGGGATCTTCGAGGAGTTTAATCGTGTAGGCGTAACGGTGCTGGTTGCCAGTCACGACCTCGCCCTGATCGATCAGATCCCCGCGCGCCGATTGATCCTGCGGGGCGGGCGACTGATTCAGGGTGGGGGTGTCTAATGGGGGCGACGCTACAGCGGCGAGGGTCTGGTGGGATTAGTATCTATATTGCCCGCCACCTGCAGACCCTCTTCTACGCCCTGGGTCAGCTTAGCCTTAAGCCTTTCTCCACACTGATGATGGTGGCGGTGATCGGTATCGCTCTGGCGATGCCGGCCGGGTTGCATGTGCTACTGAAAAACGTGCAGCAGGTACTGGCAGGCTGGGATGGGGCGGCGCAACTGTCACTCTTTCTGCAGCACGACGTCAAAGAGAGTCAGGCGCTGGCGCTGGCGCAGAAGCTGCGAACCCGTGATGGGATCGCCTCGGTCGACTATATTTCACGCGACCAGGCGATGGCAGAGTTCAAGCGCCTCTCCGGATTCGGTGAGGCGCTCAAGGCGTTGGAGGATAACCCACTGCCACCGGTACTGGTGGTCCATCCTACGCTGGCGCTGCAGGGACCTGAGTTGCTCAAACAACTACGTGAAGAGCTGGCGGCAGAGCAGGCGGTGGAGATCGCGCAGCTCGACATGCAGTGGATCAAGCGCCTCTACGCCCTGATGGATATCGGCAAGCGGGGTGTCTGGATACTGGCGGCGATGTTCGCCCTTGGGGTGCTGCTGGTAGTTGGCAATACCATTCGCCTGGCAATTCAGAACAAGCGTGATGAGATCGTGATCATCAAGTTGATCGGGGGTACCGACACCTTTATCCGCCGCCCCTTTCTCTATAGCGGCTTCTGGTACGGCCTGCTGGGTGGGATGATCGCGCTGCTGATGATAGAGTCAGCCCTGCTCTTCCTTAGCGGTGAGGTGAACAATCTGGCGATCCTCTACAGTAGCGAATTCCGCCTGGCGACGGTTGACCTGGCCACGGCAGGCGCCCTGTTGCTGGGGGGGTTACTACTGGGGCTGGGAGGTTCCTGGCTGGCGGTGGGTCGGCACCTGCGTTCGATTGAGCCGACCTGACCGTCCTTTGTTTGAAACGTGCTACCATTCGTCTGCCATTTGGTGCCGTAGGGGAGAAAGCAGCTCGAAAATGGCGACAGGGTAATATCCAATAGACTATTACTTAATGGAATAAAAACAAACGGTTATACCTGAGTATCAAGGCAGGTTGCACGGGGGAGATGATGGCTGAAAGCCGTATCATGGTGGTAGATAGCTCTGCGGTGTCGCGCGAGATTGTTGCGCGTATTTTGCGCAATGTGATCGAGGGGGCTAATGTGATCACCTGTGGCAGCGGCGCAGAGGCACTGCAGGTTCTCGCCGAAAATCCCTATAACCTGGTCACCACCTCACTGCTGCTCTCCGATATGGATGGGCTCGACTTCTGTCGCCAGCTGCGTGGAAGTAAAGATCACCACTCCACCCCCCTTATCGTGATCTCTGGTGATGCAGACGAGCGTCTGTTGAAGGAGGGATTCTCCGCGGGCGTGACCGACTACTTTGATAAATCACGGGGCTATCCCGCCTTCGGCGCTTTTATTAAACGTTTCTGCCAGCGTAATAGCGGACTGGTGGGGAGCATCCTCTACATAGAAGATAGCAAGACCGCCGCGGCGATGACCATCCCGATCATGGAGCGACACGGCCTGAAATTAATCCACGTCCTCACCGCTGAGGAGGGGCTTGAGCTGGTTAAGCAGATGCGCAGCGGGCAGGGTGAGAGTTTCGATATCGTGGTGACCGACTTTTACCTCAAGGGTGAGATGACCGGTGGTGACCTGTTACACGCCCTGCGCACCCGCCTGCACTTCTCACAGCAGGAGCTGCCAGTACTGATGATCACCGGTAATGATGACCTGCGTACTCAGGTGGAGGCGTTTCACGCCGGTGCCAATGACTTCGTCGCCAAGCCACTGGTTGAAGAGGTACTGATGGCTCGCCTCGGTTCCCTGCTTATGATCAAGCATCAGTATGATGCCCTTGAGCGCCAGGCACAGAGTATGGAGCGGGTGGCTACTACTGATAGCCTGACCGGGGCCCGCAATCGCCACTATATGGGGGAGCATGGGGAGAAGATGCTCGCCGCGGCAGAGGGCAGGAACTTCTGGAGTCTGATTGTCGATATTGATCACTTTAAGAAGATTAATGACACTCAGGGACATCTGGTCGGTGATCATGTGCTGGCCGCCATGGGGGCCCTGCTAAAGGAGCAGTTTACCGACGACGTAGTGGTGCGCTTCGGTGGTGAGGAGTTTGTGGTGCTGCTCTCCGGGCTTAGTCGCAAGGAGGTGATGGGGCGCGCAGAGGAGCTGCGCTGCGCCGTTGAGTCATTGAAGCCAGAAGATGTGGCGGTGACTATCAGTGTCGGTATCGCCGGGATTGATGACCACAAGGGGTGTGATCTGAACGAACTCCTCGGGCTGGCCGACAAGGCCCTCTACGTGGCCAAGGATAATGGCCGTAATCAGGTCTGCCTTACCCAGAGTGATGGAACCGTTGGCTCCGTCACGGAGCACCTTGCCAGCGCCTGATTTTCCCCTGTCGGAGCAATGCCGACAAAATTCCCGCCCCCTTCCCGACATACCCGCCTGAAAAAAAATTCTAGGATCTCCTTGAAACCTATGAATCGAGTGCTATAGTCGTATCAAACCGATTAAACCGATTCGCTCTAACAGGAAAGTAGATTAGGAGATAATTATGACGCAGGCGCTGAATATACCGATGCACTTCCCGGTCAGCAGCATTGAGGCTTATGCCCAGGCAGTTAACCAGATCCCGGTACTGAGCAAGGATGAGGAGCAGGCGCTGGCAATGGCCTATAGCGAAAATAGCGATATGGAGGCGGCTACCCGCCTGGTGATGTCACACCTGCGCTTTGTCGCCCACATTGCCCGCGGTTATAGTGGCTATGGCCTCCCCCATGCCGACCTGATTCAGGAGGGGAATATCGGTCTGATGAAGGCGGTACGTCGCTTCGACCCCACCATGAATGTCCGTCTCGTCTCCTTCGCCGTGCACTGGATCCGTGCCGAGATCCATGAATTCATCCTGCGCAACTGGCGAATCGTCAAAGTGGCGACAACCAAGGCGCAACGCAAGCTCTTCTTTAACCTGCGTAGCAGCAAGAAGCGTCTGGGCTGGCTGAGCCACGACGAGGTACAGAACGTCGCCAAAGACCTCGGGGTGACCACCCGTGATGTGCTGGAGATGGAGTCCCGCCTGAGTGGACGCGACACCGCCTTTGACGGCTCACCCGACGGTGATGACGATGATCAGAGTTTCTCTCCCTCCGCCTTCCTGCACGATGAGCGTTATGAGCCGGCGGCTGAGTTGGAGCGCAGCGATATCGCAGAGCAGAACCAGAGGCAGTTGCACGCCGCACTGAGCGGTCTGGATGAGCGCAGCCGCGATATCGTCGCCTCACGCTGGCTTACCGATGACAAGGTGACCCTGCAGGAGCTGGCAGAGAAGTACAGCGTCTCAGCCGAGCGGATCCGTCAGCTGGAGAAGAATGCGATGAAGAAACTCAAGGTGGTGATGACCGCCTGACAGACTTACTGGTAGCAGAGTCTCACGGCCCCTGATGGGGCCGTTTTTATTTCGGGGCTAGTCTGCGGGCGGCCCCTTTTGCCCCAATCTTGATACACTCTCCCTGTTGCTATCCTTATAGCTGGAGAGAGTATGTCGTTCGATCACCCCTGGATATTGCCCGCCATCATCGCCGTGTTGAGTGCCGTGGCCGCCTGGCTGCTGGCGACGTTGCTGGCAGCCAGTAAGCGCAGGTTGCTGCAGACAGCGTTGGCAGTGATGGAGGAGAGAGAGGCCGAGCTGGCTCGTCAGCTACAGCAGGCACGGGATGAGATCGGTCAGTTGAGACAACAGCAGCGGGAGGAGCAGCAGCGCCAGGCGGCGCTTCAGGCAGAGAATGCCGAGCTACGCACCAGCCAGAAGGAGCGCGAAGAGCACGTGCGTCAGCAGTTTGCCAAACTGGCCGAACAGGAGGAGCAGTTAAAGCGCGAGTTTCAGAACCTCGCCAACCGCATCTTCGAGGAGAAGGGTAAGGTCTTTAATGAGCGCAGCAAGGAGTCACTCGATACCCTGCTCAACCCCTTCCGTACCCAGATCGAGGAGTTTCGCAAGAAGGTGGAGGATATCCACCACAAGGATACCCAGCAGCAGAGTGCGCTGCGTGCCGAGCTGCAGCACTTAAAGGAGATGAACCGTCAGATCACCGAGGAGGCGCACCAGCTCGCCACCGCACTGAAGGGGCAGAAGAAGGCGCAGGGTAACTGGGGTGAGCTGATCCTGGAGAATGTGCTGGAGCGCTCCGGCCTGCGCAAGGATATCGACTATAAGCGCGAGGTGAGTTTTAACACCGAGGATGGCCGCTCACGCCCCGATGCCATCGTCTACCTGCCCGATGAGAAGCACCTGGTGATCGACGCCAAGGTCTCGCTCAACGCCTACACCCGATATGTCAACGCCGAGGATGAGGCAGAGCGTGAGCAGGCACTGAAAGAGCATGTTAGCTCGGTCGCCAATCGCATCAAGGAACTAGCCGATCGTAACTACTTCGAGCTGCCCGGCCTCAACTCGCCTGAGATGGTCTTTATGTTCATCCCCATCGAGTCGGCCTTTGTTGAGGCGCTGCGCGGTGATGAGAGCCTGTTCCAGAAGGCGCTGGAGCAGAATGTACTGGTCGCCACCCCCACCACCCTGCTCACCAGTCTCAACATCGTGCGCCAGTTGTGGCGCTTTGAGGATCAGAATAAACACACCGCGGAGCTTGCCGACAAGGCGGGGAAGGTCTACGACAAGCTGCGTCTCTTTGTCGAGAGCATGGATGATGTGGGCAGTGCCCTGGACAAGGCGAAGGAGAGCTACCGCAACGCCTATGCGCGCCTCTACAGCGGTCGCGGCAACCTGATCAAACAGGCCGAGGAGTTTCGCAAGCTCGGGGTAGCGGTAAAGAGCGAGCTGCCCAAAGAGATCAGGGAGCGGGGTGAGCTGGAGCTGGAGCACCAGGCTGGGGTGGAGGGGGATAAAGAGGATTAGGGGGGGAGAACTCCTGTACTCAAAAGCGCCCTGAAATGATGTAAGCTTAGGCAGAAGCTAGCGGGAGGTGTGAAGATGAAACCCGATGAGATAAAGCAGGAGATAGAGCAGCTGGATCTGGCCGATAAGCTGCACCTCGTTGAGGATATATGGGACTCTATTGCTGCCACCAACGATGTACTGCCGCTTGCCGACTGGCAACGTAAGGAGCTGGATAGGCGCTATGAGGAGTATGCAGCAGGCAAGGTTGAGTTGCATGAGTGGCAGGGAGTGCATGAGGGGCTGAGGGATAAATAGCGATGAGGTTACGCTACACGGATAGAGCGAGAGATGACCTGAAATCAGCCTATTACTGGTACGAAAAACAGAGTCGAGGACTGGGCAATTACTTTCTCGACTCAATTGAGGTCGGGCTTCACAAAATCCTGGAACAGCCCAAACTTTACAAAATTCAGCACGGAAACTTCCATGCCTGCATTATCAGGCACTTCCCTTTTTCGATTTTCTATACACTCGAAGATGATAGTGTTGTCGTACATGCGGTATTTGATAATCGGCGGGATCCTGATGGGAGGCCGTGAGAGGGCTTGAAGGTACCTTCTTTATCGGCAGTTATTTAATAGTTAAGTATTGTGTCCCCTGAATTTATGTTTCAATAATTGGTGGCTAATAGTGAGAAAGCTAGGAATATCATTTTTTATAATGGCAATTGTTTTCGCTACCTACTACTTCGCAACCTCAAAATCAGTTCATCCCAAATTTGTAACCAACTTAGTTGATAGCAAGGGTATCGAATCGAGAATAAACACATTGGATTACAATCCAAGTAATCTGATTTTGGCTGTAGGATATGAAAACGGAGATATCGATGTGTATGATGCTTCAAAGGAGCTGTTTTCAACTAAAATTCAAGCGCATCAATACCGTGTAAGTCATTTATCTTCAACTCGCAGCGGACGTTTATTGTCCTCTAGCTCGTATTTTGAAGATGCTACTAAGATATGGGATCTGAGTAATAGTGAGAAATTTCTATCCATCCCTAAAACAAGAGGGCCTGAAATATTTTCAAGTGATGGAAACACAATCTATATGGCTCATACTAGTAGTATAAAGATATACAATTTGCTTGATAATAGTTTTTTTCCCGTTGAATATAAGTCGAATGGTGTAATTCAGTCCATAGCTCTTAGTGAGGATGAAAAATATATTGCAGTTGGAACTACTGGAAAAATTCAAGTGTGGGAAATCAATGTCGATCATAAGGGAATATCTTTTTGGAAGAGGGTGCTGGGTTATAAGAATATATCGCTAGAGTTGATAAGCCAAAAGTCATTATACAAACCTAAAGATTGGATTAAGTTAATAAATTTTACCAGAAGTGATAAGAAGATAGTTTCCGTATCTAGATTTGGAAATGTTGATGTTTTCGACAATCCCCTTTTAACTAGCCGAGCAAATAGTACTTCGCAATTAAACATTACATCTGCAAATTACCTCGACGAGGAGGAGGCGGTTTATCTTACCGGCACAAAAAAACCTTCAGGTTATGGCGAAGGGTTTGTAGAGTTGATTTCGCTCAGATCGAACGCACCCATAACCTTAATCGAAGGGTTGTCCAATTTGTCAACCTCAACAACTATTCAGCAAGCAGAACTTATGCTAATTGCAAGCGGCAAAAGGTATTTGGCGCTTAACTTCAAGAACAACATAACTAAGCCTTCCAGCGGAAGCAGTCGCTAAAGCGATCACTCCGCTGAAGGCAGCGTTAGATTTATAAGAGCTTCGAAGATGGTATCTACGGTCCTTTCCGACGATGACACCCTGTAACGCGAGTTCCGGGGCCATAATACTTAACTGTTAAAAAAAGCACCGACAAAGAAGGCACCAAAGAGACTAATCCCTACCCCTCAAGCATCCCTTTCAAATTAGCCAGGTGCGCCTTGCCCCGTTCTACCCTTACCTCCTCCGGTAGTTCTACCCCCTTCCCCTCCCAGGCGAGGTCATCCTCCGGTAGTTCGGCAAGAAAGCGGCTCGGCTCGCAGCGCACCAGTTCGCCGCCACGGCGGCGGCGCGAGGCGAGGGTGATGGTGAGGGTGCGCTGGGCGCGGGTGATCCCCACATAGGCGAGGCGGCGCTCCTCTTCGATGTTGTCCTCCTCGATGGAGACGCGGTGGGGCAACAGCTCCTCCTCCATCCCGGCGAGGAAGACGTGGGGGAACTCCAGCCCCTTGGAGGCGTGTAGGGTCATCAGGCGTACCTGGTCTCCATCCTCCTCTTCGTTCTGTCGCTCGAGGATATCGATCAGGCTCATCTTTGCCACCATCTCACTGAGGTCGGTATCGGGGCTCTCCGGGTCATCGGCCATCCGCTTCAGCCAGGCGAGCAGCTCCTCCACATTCTCCATCCGGCGCTCTGCCTGTTTCAGGTCCTTGCTGGTGTCGTTGAGCCAGGTGAGGTAGTCGATGTCACGCACCAGGTCGCGGGCGGCGGCAACCGGATCGCCACGTCGGGCGCGGTCGCCGATATCGACGATCCAGTGGACGAAGCGGCCGAGGCGTTCCATTGCCCGATCGCTGAGGTGTTCACGCAGCCCCATCTCAAAACTGGCCGCAAAGAGGCTGATGCCGCGCATCGTTGCGTAGGCCCCCAGCTTTTCGATGGTGGCAGCGCCCAACTCCCTTCGCGGCGTGTTGACCACGCGCAGAAAGGCGGTGTCGTTGTCGGGATTCACCAGCAGTTGCAGGTAGGCCATGATGTCCTTCACCTCGGTGTAGGAGAAGAAGGAGGTACCGCCGGAGATGGCATAGGGGATGCGGTGTTCGCGTAGCACCTTCTCAAACTGGCGTGACTGGTGGTTGCCACGGTAGAGGATGGCGCAGTCGCGGTGATCCGCCCGGTGCTGCAGTTTGAGGTGGATGATGCCTGAGGCAATTTTCAGTGCCTCATCCTCCTCATCGGCGGCCACCACCACCTTGATCGGGTCGCCATAGCCAAGCTCGCTCCACAGCTTCTTCTCAAACACGTGGGGATTGTGGTCGATAAGCTGGTTGGCCGCCTTGAGGATGCGCCCCATGGAGCGGTAGTTCTGCTCCAGCTTGATCACCTTGAGTCCGGGGAAGTCCTGCTTCAGCAGTGCCAGGTTCTCCGGCTGGGCACCGCGCCAGGCGTAGATCGACTGGTCGTCGTCACCCACCACGGTGAGGCGGCCG
>JAOUQQ010000131.1 GCA_029879245.1 Chromatiales bacterium
AGGCCCCGATTAGATCCAGTTCAAAGGCGTTAAAACGACGCAGCTTCTCCTCGTTGCGACGAGCAACCTCTATGTAGCTGCGTAGTTGTAGGCGCAGGTTTCTGTTCTCAGTTTCCAGATCACTAGCCATGCATGGTCAACCTAATGTTCAAGGCGCGATAGTAACCAAATAACAGAAAAAATCCCATACTAAGAGAAGTGAAAACAGATACAGCTCACAAAGTTAGTGAAGAATAAGCTCTATTCAACAATCCTAAGAGATGGAGGTTTCTTCAACAGGGCGAGAAACGCCTCACAATTTACAGGTTCTCCGATATAGTTACCCTGAGCGATATCGCAGCCTGCAATATGTAACCGTTGTAGCGAGTCGAGCGAGGTTACGCCCTCTGCAACGACAGAGAGACCCAAATTATGTGCCAGATCAATGGTGGCGGTAACAATGACCGCATCATTAATGTCCTCGGTCATCTCCATCACGAATGAACGGTCAATTTTTATTTCATGCACCGGCAACTCTTTCAGATAGGCGAGTGAGGAGTATCCAGTGCCGAAATCGTCGATTGAGATCCTTAATCCCATATCACTTAGTGTAGTTAACACCTTTTTCACACGCATCATGTCTTTCATGAAAATATTTTCGGTGATTTCGATAATGCACTTGTCTGGGGCGATCTGCAGTTTATTTACCAGATCCTCAAAGAGTTCAACAAGAGAGGTGTTGTGTATACAGGAGACAGAAAGATTGATGCTCACAGAAAGATCAAACCCCATGTCACGCCAGGCAACACACTGGTACAAAGACTCACGTATGACCCACTCTGTTAGTTCCTGTATCAGCCCGGTCTGTTCGGCAAGGGGAATAAACTCATCCGGGGGGATCATGCCGCGTTCAGGATGGTTCCATCTTAGCAGTGCTTCTGCACCAATAATCTGTCGGGTTACAATATCTATTTTTGGCTGATAGTAGAGGGTAAGATGATAATCAGAAATTGCCCGCTGCAGATCAGACATTAATTCCAGTCGGCCGGTCGTATATTTATCCTCATCTGATTTATAGAGGGTATATCCAAGCCGCTTATTTTTGGCGTTATACATTGCTACATCGGCGCGTTGCAGCAGAATATTTAGATCATCCCCGTGAGATGGGTACTCCACTATGCCGATGCTAATGCCTACATTTAGAGAGTGCCCCTCAATCTCGAAGGGGACGGAAAATTGCTTGACGATCTTCCGTGCTATCTCTTCTGATGCCTGCATGGTGATATTTGGGATTAACATGGCAAACTCATCACCCCCAAGGCGGGCTACCGTATCATCGCTACGAATAGATTCGTTCAAACGTACCGATGCATGCTGCAGAATCAGATCACCGATATGGTGACCGAGGGTGTCATTGATTTCTTTAAACTGATTAAGATCGCTTAACATAATGACAAATGGTCGATGTGAATAGCGGCCGCGAATCAGCTCGTGCTGAATCTGGTCATGCAGATACTGGCGGTTAGGGATTCCGGTGAGTGGATCATGAGAGGCCTGGTGTTCAAGTGCGGCGGTTTCAGATTCAATGGCAAGTGAAAGTGATTCAAAGCGTCGCTCTAACTCACAAATCTCATCACGATGTTCACGCTCCGATTGCTCGATGTTCATGTTTTTAGAGAATGTAACAACCCGGCTGGTCAGCTGGTGCACCCGCCTGACGATGTAGAAAATAATCAAGCCAAACGAGAGAAAGAAGGCAAGTGCGGTTAGGGCGCGCATCCGTCGCTCTTTGTTAAGAACCGCCGCTGTCTGGTTAAAGACCTCCTCGTTAGAAATTAGTGATATAAAATTGATCAAAATATCTGATGAGCCGGAGTCAAAGAAACCTTCTCCGGCGATTAGATAATCATCCTTCAGATCGCTAATCAGGGTGCCTGCTTTTATCAGTTCAGGATGATTGCTAACGATTATCCTCTCAGATCCCTCCTTGATCAGGGCGATAATACTACTTCTCGAAGAAGCCCCTTGTGAGTCGATCAACAACTCCTCATCTACGGGTGAAGCAATGAGCAATCGAGGACCACCCTTTATACCACCGATAAACTCTGAGGCGAGAAGATAGGGCATGCCATCGAATAGTGTCAGGTAGCTCTGTTCTAGTGTGAGGCTCAGTCTGTATGGATCGATCGCAAGTAGTGCCTCTGGCGGCATCGGGTGCTTATAGCGATAGAGTTCCCTTATGCGGCCAGAGCTATCAACCAGCATGGCGTAGCGGGGCAGCGTAAAGCGCCGCATCATTGAGTGAGGGGGTAGCCATCTGGGTATCGACTCGTGTAACTTCAGCTCGGCTGAGTTATCGCGCCACTCAGTGCTGCCAATATAGTGAATAGCGTCCTGAGAGTTGCTATAGAGTCTCACCGCTGGACTGAATGCCTTGATGTAGCGATCAAAGCGGACGCGTTGCTCCAGAGATTGTGCCTCAAAGCGTTGATTAAGGTTGTCATAAAACAGCGCGCGTAGCGATGAGGTGTGATATGCATCAGAGAAGACCCACACCAGAAGTGCAACGAAGGTGGTGCTCAATAAAACTGAAATTTTTAGTGATATCCGCGGGAACACTATTAATTCCTTAGATAGAATTACAGGTGTGATCCAGGTGGTATATCTCCATCAGGCTCTGCCACCAGCTCATCCCCGTCAAACTTCCACCCTGCGTCTTTTAATCTCGAAACGGGAATAAATCCGTATCTATCTCCATGCTCTTCAATATGTTGTTTGATTCGCTTTACCAAATCTTCGGCATGGGCGCTATTATTGATGCCATCGTTCCAGGTGGTAAGGTTGTATGTGCGGTAGATGGGGTATTCACCCTTTATTAGATGTTGCAGATCGGCAGGATGCATTTCGTCAACCTGCAAAATCTTCAACTCGCCCCTATCCTTATAGACATCGAGCATAAAAAGGGTTTCATAACCGATGGCGGTGGTTGACCGTGATACTTCTGTGATCATGTCTGGAATTACACCCACCTCGAAGACTCTCGGGCTGAATTTATCTTCCGTATCGAGCAGCAGCCGCCAGTGTCCGGGGCGTTTCTTACAGTGAAGTCTGACTACTGGAAGAATTGGAGGTGATTCATTCTCCATTCTCTGGCTCTGTGGTAGCTCACTCCAGTTGACCACCTCGCCCTGAAAGATATTTCGGGCCTGAGTCAATGAGACGCTATGAATGGGGTTATATGTGTTAATGACCAGGGCGATGGGTGCGATGCCAATGGTATGAAAGCGCAGCCCTGGCAGACGATCACTTTCACCGGGAGGACAGCAGAAGGCGCCCAGATCAATTGACTTATTTACCAGCTTGCGTGAGGTGACACCACAGGTGCCTTGCTGAATATCAATGGTGAGCCCCTTCTCCCTGGCATATTCCTGTACAAAATCCTGCAGAGCAGGGTGGGTCTGTTGTCCCAGCGAGATCACAAGGTCGGGCTTCTCTATCTTGCTCTCATACCTAATGCGCTGTTTTTTCCACTCATCGGTCATGGAGACAGGTGAACGGGTAGTGCAGAAAGCGGTATCAGGCGGTATCTCAGCAGCCTTCATGCTTGTTGGTACTGATATTGCTGCTACAGCAATACAGCCCAGTATGTGTTGCACCACTTTTATAGTCATCCGTTACTCCCCCCACACAATTATGCTTATAGTTGAGTCAGGATGTACACCACAATGCCATTATTCACAAAATAATAATATTAGTGATTTTTTAATTCTCTCTGCGTGACAATAGCTACTCTAAGCGTGCACAGGCTTAGTTATTACATACGCAGATGACCACTTTGCCCCGTGTCCTGCCGTCTGCGAAGTAGCGCATCGCCTCTACCGTTTCGCTCAGTGGAAAGATGCGGTCGATGATAGGTTTGACCTGACCCGATTCAAGCATCTTCTCTAAGTCCGTTAGACCACGATTGGGTTTGTGCAGCAGCAGCGAGAAGCGGCGCTTGTCAAGAAGCGTATAGAGAATCGCCTGAAGGATGCGAAACGACTCACCGCCCTCCATGATGTAACGGCCCGTGGGAGAGAGTGCCCTGCGGTAATCGGCCAGCGAGTGGGTGGCTCGCATGTCGAGGATAAGATCGTACTGCTCGGCGTTGCGGGTAAAGTCCTCGGTCACGTAGTCGATGACGTGGTCGGCGCCGAGGGAGCGCACGAACGCCACCTTCTCTCCGCGGCAGACCCCGGTCACTTCAGCACCCAGGGCCCTGGCGATCTGCACCGCAAAGCTTCCCGCCCCTCCCGATGCGCCGTTAATTAGCACACGCGTTCCCGCCGGTATATGGCCTTTGCCGCACAGCGGCATCCACGCCAGCAACCCCGCCTGCGGCACTGCCGCTGCCTGCTCAAAGCTGAGGAAATCGGGCTTTAGCGAAAGCGCCTTAACTGGCGCGGCTAGATACTCGGCAAAGCCACCCCAACCCTCGTGTGAGAGGTCACCATAGACCGCATCGCCCGGTTTGAACTGCGTGACCTCACTGCCCACCTCTTCAACAACACCGGCCACATCGCAGCCCAGGCTTTGAATGCGAGTGGGGCGCAACAGTCCGAACGAGAGACGATTGGCAAAGGGTATCCCCCGCAACAGCTCCCAGTCCCATGAGTTGATGGAGGCTGCCCGGACCTTCACCAGAACCTCTCCCCGCTCAGGCGTGGGTTTGGTGACCTCTGCATAGTGCAGTGAATCGGCTGTGCCGTATTGGGTGAAGAGAACGGCTTTCATGACTTAAAACCTGTAGTGGCCTCCATTGGTTAGGCCGAGTGGTGTTTTCGCAGACCACTCGCCGTGTTCGCGGACCTCTCCGTCGGCAAAGCCGAAAGGGAGCAGGTTACCGAAGAGGGGGAAGTAGTGACTGTCCCTCATCACCTGGAGGTGCAGGTGGGGCTGGATCGATGAGCCGGAGTTACCCACTGCGGCGATCTCTTCTCCCATTGTGACGGTATCCCCCGGACTAACCTGAACTGAACCCTGTTTCAGGTGGCAAAGGAGGACAAAAACCTCACCACATTGAATCATGATGTGGTTGCCACCAAAGGGGCCGAAACCGTCACCCTCCTTCGGTTTGTTTACAAGTAGGCGGAACAGATCGTAGATGAAACAGATATTCAGTCGATCCGGTATATCGTTTAACGTAGCGACGACCGTGCCTGAGACCGGTGCGTAGACCGGCTGTGCCCAGGTAAGTGTATCCTCGACATTGATAAATGAGAGGAGATGACGGGTAAAACTGACGCGCTCATAGGGGGACTTACGGCTATTCACCGCAAGAAAATCAAAGGCCAACTTTGGGTGACCCGGCGGATTGAAGATGGCCCACTCACCCTTGAGCGGAGAAGATATTTCAATAAAGGTCATCTACTGCTCTCCCTGAAAATTACCACATTGTTAGTCCTGTTCACTCCCCGACATCTATTCATAGCATAGACGATGTGATGGCGCAGACAATACGATTCAACCATATGCCAGGCGGCGTTGAAA
>JAOUQQ010000132.1 GCA_029879245.1 Chromatiales bacterium
CTTGGCTGGCTGCTGATTCTCGCCGTGGTTATCGCCTATTTTGCCTTCAATGCAGGTGGTAATGGTTAGCGCGGGGATCAGCCGCTGGATAGCAATCACCCTGCTGCTGGTCATAGTGGCTGGTTGTGGTCGCATGCTGCCGATGGGCGGGCGTGACGAGCTGGTCAAATATACTGTTAGCGAGGGGGAGACCCTCTACTCCATCTCCTGGCGCTACGGCTATGACTATCGTGAGGTGGCCGGCTGGAACAACATTCGCCCGCCCTACAGTATCTATCCGGGGCAGGTGCTCTATATCATCGCGCCGCACCAGCAGGAGGCGAAACCCCCACGCCAGATCGCCAGTCAGAGTGAAACCCCATCCGCCCCATCAAACAGTAATGTGACCACTCGCCCCGCCGTGATTGCCGCATCCCCTGATCTCGCAAATCATAGCAGGGAGCCGCGTGCTGAGGTGGCTATCCCCCCGATCTCCCGTCAGGGCACCAGGGTTGAAAAGGGAAGGCACAGTCGCAACACAAGGGGGGTAGAGTGGCACTGGCCCACAAGTGGAATTATCATCAACGGCTTTAATCCCGCACAGGGCAAGAAGGGGCTCGATATTCGCGGCAAGCCGGGACAGGAGATCCTCGCAGCAGCCCCTGGAAAGGTGGTATATAGCGGTAGTGGTCTTATCGGCTATGGTAATCTGGTCATCATTAAACATAACGAGACCTATCTCAGTGCATATGGGCACAATCGAAAACTGCTGGTTAACGAGGGTGCGGTGGTGAAACAGGGAGAGAAGATTGCCGAGATGGGGGACAGTGGCAAGGATGGCATTATCCTTCACTTCGAAGTTCGTAGAGATGGCAAACCGGTTAATCCACTGACCTATCTGCCCAAGAGGCGTAACTAAGTAGAGACCCCGGACGAGGAGAGTAAATGGGCGATAAAGAGATCCATCAAGAGGATGCACAGTTAGAGGAGGAGCTCGATCTGGAGGTCATTGAAGAGGAGGAGGAGGTCTTTGAAGCTGGCAAGGTTCCAGACAGCCAGATGGACGCCACCCGTCTCTATCTCAATGAGATCGGCTTCTCCCCGCTGCTGACACCCGAGGAGGAGGTGCATTTCGCCCGCCTCGCGCAGAAGGGCGATGAGGCGGGGCGCCGCCGCATGATTGAGAGCAATCTGCGCCTGGTGGTGAAGATCGCGCGCCGTTACCTGAATCGTGGCCTGGCGCTGCTCGACCTGATCGAGGAGGGTAACCTCGGCCTCATTCGGGCGGTAGAAAAGTTTGACCCGGAGCGGGGATTCCGCTTCTCTACTTACGCCACCTGGTGGATCCGCCAGACCATCGAACGGGCGATCATGAACCAGACCCGCACCATTCGCCTCCCCATCCACGTGCTCAAAGAGATCAACGTCTACCTGCGAGCCGCCCGCCAGCTTACCCAGACTCTGGATCACGAACCGAGCTGTGAAGAGATCGCCGAGATGCTCGACAAGCCGGTAGAAGAGGTCAAACGGATGATGGGATTGAATGAGCGTGTTACCTCGGTCGATGTCCCGCTGGGGCGCGATGGTGACAAATCACTGCTCGATGCGATCCCCGATGAGAATAACCTCGACCCCTCAGACCTGCTGCAGGATCAATATGTACGTGACAATATCGACAGCTGGCTTGCCAAACTGACCGACAAGCAGCGTGAGGTGCTTGAGCGCCGTTTCGGCCTTCACGGCTACGACATCTCTACTCTGGAGGAGGTGGGCGAGCAGATCGGTGTGACCCGCGAGCGGGTGCGCCAGATCCAGATCGAGGCGCTAAAGCGGCTGCGCGATATCATGATCAGCCAGGGTTACAGCAGCGACGCTATTTAACGTAGTGCATGGGGCACGATTGTTCTTCCCCATTCGCATTACGTTGTCTACTCCTCTATAATCCGCCGCGGCGACCCGTATCGGTCCCCTCGCGACGATAAACCGTGAACCTGGTCAGGCCCGGAAGGGAGCAGCCACAGCGGTGGACTCGGGCGCCGGGGTGTGGCTGGTGCGGGTCGTCACTTTTCTCCCCTCCCTTCTCTTTCCCCCTGCGCTATAATGCCCCCTTTCCCGTGATCTCCGGAGCGTGAAGGCATGAGTTATCAGGTCCTGGCCCGTAAGTGGCGCCCCCGCAACTTCCCCCAGATGGTGGGGCAGGAGCACGTGTTGCGCGCCCTTATTAATGCGTTGGACAACGACCGCCTGCACCACGCCTTTCTCTTCACCGGCACCCGCGGGGTGGGCAAGACCACGGTGGCGCGGATCCTCGCCAAATCGATCAACTGTGAGCAGGGGATGAGCTCCACCCCCTGCGGTGAGTGCTCTGCCTGTCGTGAGATCGATGAGGGGCGCTTCGTCGACCTGATCGAGGTGGATGCCGCCTCGCGCACCAAGGTGGAGGATACCCGCGACCTGCTCGACAACGTGCAGTACGCCCCGAGCCGCGGCCGCTATAAGGTCTACCTCATCGACGAGGTGCACATGCTCTCCAACCACAGCTTCAACGCCCTGTTGAAGACCCTGGAGGAGCCGCCGCCCCACGTCAAATTCCTCCTCGCCACCACCGACCCGCAGAAGCTGCCGGTGACCATCCTCTCGCGCTGCCTGCAGTTCAACTTAAAGCGTCTGCCGGTGGAGCTCATCCGCGGCCATCTGGAACACCTCCTCGGTGAGGAGGGAGTATCGTTTGAGCTGCCCGCCCTCAACGAGATCGCCCGCGCCGCCGACGGCTCGATGCGCGATGCGCTGAGCCTGCTCGACCAGGCGATCGCCTACGGTGGTGGCGAGGTGAATAGTGCAGAGGTGCGCGAGATGCTCGGCACCATCGACCGTGATCGCGTCGCCGCGCTGCTCCAGGCCCTGTCTGCAGGGGATGGGACGCAACTGCTGGCCGAGATCGACTCGCTGGCCGAGCAGTCGCCCGACTTCGGCGGGGTACTGGCGGAGCTGGCTTCACTGCTGCAGCGCATCGCGCTGATACAGCAGATCCCCGCTGCCCTCGATGAGAGCCTGGGTGATGGTGATGCAGTCAGGATGCTTGTCGAGCAGCTAAATCCTGAGACTGTGCAGCTCTACTACCAGATCGCCATCCTTGGACGACGTGACCTGCCGCTCGCCCCCGAGCCGCGTGCCGGTTTCGAGATGGTGCTGCTGCGCATGCTCGCCTTTCAGCCCTCAAAAGAAGGAAGGGGCGTCCCTGCTCCCGCCCCAAAGGGCAACGTTGAATCGACACGACCCGCTACACCCGCCTCTGCAGTGGCTGAGCCGTCCCCTGCACCGAAGGCACAGGCGCCGCTTGAGCAGGAGTCCAACGTGGCGGGCGAGATGCCCGCCCCCGGCGATGCCGCCGGATGGGCAACGCTGGTGGCCAGGCTGCCACTCACCGGGATGACGCGGCAGATGGCCGAACACTGTGCCCTGCTGAGCGTTGAGGGGGGCAATGTCACCCTGGCGCTCGACCCCGCCTTCGAGAACCTGCGCAACCCCAAGTGGGAGCAGGGGCTGCAGCAGGCGCTGTCGGTCTATCTGGGGGGGGAGGTACGGCTGACTATTGGTGGCGGCGAGGCGGCGAGTGCCACCCCGGTGCAGCTCAAGAAGGAGCAGGCGGCGGCGGATCAGCAGGCCGCCGAACAGGCGATTGCCACGGACGACGCACTACACTCGATACTCGAACACTTTGATGGCACCATCCAGCCCGGATCGGTGAAACCCGTTTGATACACTTTTTCCAATAATTGAAACTGAGTTGAGGTTGTAAAGATGAAAGGCGGAATTGGAAACCTGATGAAGCAGGCGCAGAAGATGCAGGCCGACATGCAGAAGGCGCAGGAGGAGCTGGCGCGCATGGAGGTGACCGGCAACGCCGGTGGCGGTATGGTCTCGGTGGTGATGACCGGGCGCCACGACCTGAAGCGCGTCTCTATCGATGATGGAGTAATGGATGATAAGGAGATGCTGGAGGACCTCCTCGCCGCTGCGGTCAACGATGCGGTACGCCAGCTGGAGCAGGTGCAGCAGGAGAAGATGGGTGGTCTCACCGCTGGCCTCAACCTGCCTGGCGGCATGAAGCTTCCCTTCTAAGTTACCCCCTCGATGAGCACACCTCTCATAGCGCGCCTTGTCGAGGCGCTGCGTTGTCTCCCCGGTGTCGGCCCCAAGTCGGCACAGCGCATGGCCTACCATCTGCTGGAGCGCGACCGTGGCGGCGCCCTCAACCTGGCAGCCGCCCTCACCGAGGCGATGGAGCGGGTGGGACACTGCAGCAAGTGCCGTACCCTGAGCGAGAGCGAGCTCTGCCCCATCTGCGCCAGCGACAAACGCGATGCCACCACGCTCTGCATCGTCGAGTCGCCCACCGACGTGGAGGCGCTGGAGCACTCCACCGGCTACCAGGGGCGCTATTTCGTGCTGATGGGCCACCTCTCTCCACTCGATGGCATCGGCCCCGAGGAAATCGGCCTCGACCTGCTGGCCCAGCGCCTCGATGAGGGGAATATCGCCGAGGTGATCCTCGCCACCAATCCCACGGTGGAGGGGGAGGCGACTGCCCACTACATCAGTGAGATGGTGCACAGCCGAAAGATGAAGGTAACCCGCATCGCCCACGGTGTACCGCTGGGCGGTGAGCTGGAATTTGTTGACGGCGGTACCCTGTCGCACGCCTTTCATGGGAGACGTGAGGTGTAGTGGCTACATCATGTTATTGCCTGCATGCACGATGGAGTATGAGTGCAGAGGCGGGATAGATAAAAAGGGGGAGCATCTCTGCTCCCCCTTTTACGTTGTTGTATTGCTGCTATTAGAAGGTGATGCTGAGACGAACCGCACCGGGAATACCGGTCATCGAATCATTAAGGTTGCTGCCATCGTCATGATAGAGAACGAAATCGGCAGTGACATTGTTCATGGGATTCCAGCGCACACCCAGGTTTACCATGGTGTACAGCGCGTCATTGTTCTCCAGAATAATCTCTCCAATCAGACCGACCTTGCTGGGGATGTTAGGGATGTCAAACTGACCCGCACCCTTAACAAAGATCGTGGTGTCGCCGCCACGGCCATTACCGCTCCCCGGAATGAGTGAGTCAAATCCATTGTCGGTGATCAGCTGTGCATCGACACCCGCCTTGCCAGTACCAAAATCGATGGTATAGGCAGCGCCAATGGCAAAATCGTTTACCGGGTCGGTGCCGGGAGCCGGGTCGTTGTAATGGCTAAAGATACCGTAGGCCGAGAGATTGGGCATAACGTTGGTCTTGTAGCCGATATGCGGGGTATTGAAACCGGTAGCCGAATGGTTGGGCAGGGTGTTGATCATCACCTCACCACCAAAGGCTCCAACACGGGCACCAGCACTGTTACCACTATTACTGGCGGTAGTGTTGATGTAATCGAAGGCGAGAGAGGCACTACCATTGGCTGCGGTAGCGGCGCTCTCGGTCATGAAAAAGTGGCTCGGTTCTGCAAAGGCT
>JAOUQQ010000004.1 GCA_029879245.1 Chromatiales bacterium
CGATACGGCGAAGACCCTCTCCTTCGCGAGGCGGGCGATACGGGGCGGGGTGCCGTGCAGGCGCTGACAGCGGGTGACATCGAGAAAGGCCTCATCGACGGAGAAGACCTCCATATCGGGGCAGATACTCTCCAGCCCCGCCATGATTGCGGTGGAGACCTCGGCATAGACCTTCGGGCGGGTGGGGCGCTGTATCAGTTGTGGGCAGCGTTCTCGCGCCTCTTTGAGCCGCATCCCGGTGCGGATGCCGTAGGCACGGGCCTCGTAGGAGCTGGTGATGATGGTGGTGCCCTGAATACCGTTGGTGACGGCGACGGGGCGACCGCGCAACTCGGGGAAGTCGCGCTGCTCAATGCTGGCGAAGAAGGCGTTCATATCGACCAGAATGATAGCGCGTGGCCAGTAGAGGGGGCTGTGGGGCATAGGTTCTCCTTGCGTTCTCCTTATGGTAGAGAACAAACAAAGAACGATCAATCTGTTAATATGCCGGTCCCGACCACCGATTCTCTTAACCGTTTACCGTTGTAAATTGGCCAAAAGCATCCATTTACATAGCTTGAATACCTGGAAACATTCGCCGTTATGCCTGATAACCGTCAAATAACTACTGCGACCGCGACACTGTGGCAGCGTCTCTTACGCTATCCACTGATCCTGGGAGGGGGGTTCAGTACCCTGCTGTTTGTCCTGGTGATCCAGATCAGTGTGGGTGAGCTCGAGCGCGATTTTACGGTTGCCGCTGAAGGGGCGGCGATAGACTTTCGTGAGCATCTGCACGAAGGGGAGGTGGTGCTGAACGGTATCAATCTCTTCTTTCGTGCATCGCAGCACGTGGATAACGAAGAGTTCACCCTCTTTTTACACGATCAGCTAAATAGCCACACTGAGATCAAGTCGGTGCAGTTTCTTGCCCACGGTGGGGGGGGGCATGGCTATGCCAGGCCGGAATCGCAGTCAGCGATGATGGCCAGTATAGAGATTGACGGGGAGCGCTTTCCGCTCTACTCCCTCTACCGCATCACACCTTCAGACAACAGTTTCAGTGAGCCGGGCTGGGAGGTGTGGAATGCCCCACGCACTACCGAGGCGTTGCGTGAGACGATCATCAGCGGCGAGATCACCCTGGGCGATATGGTGGTACTGGACGAAGGTACCGTCGCCTTTAGTCAGTATAAGGCGGTCTATAGTCGGGAGAGTGAGAACCAGCTGCTGGGGGTGATTGCGGTACTGTTTCGCCCCGCGGAGATACTGACACATGTGGGTGTCGATTATCGGCTGAACAGTTCACTGCGTGTCGGTGAGCGTGCCGCGGGTGGGGCCAGTTGTTGCCTGGAGCAGAGCGAGCCGTTGTTGCCTTTGCTCAGTTATGAAGAGGAATTTGAATTTTATGGTGTACCACTGCGGCTAACCTTTAGTCGGGGTCTCGGCTGGGCAGACATACACATGAAGCTGGCAGTGCTGGCCTTTGTGATAGGGGCGCTGCTGAGTGTGGCGATGCAGCGTCTGCGTATGGCTAACCTGGAGCGCACGCAATTGCTGATAGAGCGTAATCGCACCATCAAGCGTCAGGTAGACCAGCAGACCAGGGAGTTACGTCAGCTTAATGCAGAGCTGACGCAACAGAAGGCTGCGCTGGATGAGCACGCCATTGTCAGCATTGCCGACACCTCGGGTAACATCATCTATGTCAACGAAAAGTTCTGTGAGGCGAGTGGTTACAGTGGTGAAGAGTTGCTGGGGCATAACCACCGTATCGTCAAATCGGATCTGCACCCGGCCACCTTCTACAATGAGATGTGGGGCACGATCACCCAGGGAAAAATCTGGCATGGCGTCGTCTGTAATCGGCGCAAAGATGGTAAGGCGTATTGGGTCAACTCCACGATAGTCCCTTTCCTTGATGAGAAGGGGGTCCCCTATCAGTATGTTTCGATACGCACCGATGTGACCCATATGGTAGAGACGGAGCGCGCACTGCAGCAGAATGAAGAGCGACTGCGCCGTAGTCAGAACTTTGCCAACATCGGCACCTGGGACTGGAATATCCAGAGCGGTGATCTCTTCTGGTCAGAGCGCATCGCGCCGCTGTTTGGTTATGGGGTGGGAGAACTGGAGACCACCTATGAGAACTTTATCAATGCCGTACACCCCGAAGATCGTGAGCTGGTGACCTCTGCGGTAGGGGCCTGTGTGGAGTCGGGGGCGGAGTACAACATTGAGCACCGCGTGGTGTGGCCGGATGGTACCGTGCGCTGGCTCTCAGAGAAGGGCGATGTGGTGCGTGACGCACAGGGCCAGCCGCTGCACATGCTGGGGGTTGTCACAGATATTCATGAGCGCAAGATGGCGGAGTTACAACTTAACCGTTTCAAGACCACACTGGATGTGACCCAGGATGGCGTCTTTATGTTCGACCCGCAGACACTGCACTTTTTCTATGTCAATTATGGGGCGACAGAACAGGTGGGCTACAGCAGGGAGGAGCTGATGTGTATGCACCCTTACGACCTTAAGCCCGATTATAATGAGGAGGCGTTCCGCGCCCTGATCGCACCGTTAATCGAGAGTCGTGGTGGCTCGCTAACCTTTGACACGGAGCATCAGCACAGAAACGGTAGCTGTTTTCCTGCGGAGATCTCGCTGCAATATATCGCTCCGGAAAATGAGCCCGCCCGTTTTGTATCGATTGTGCGAAATATCACCGAGCGCAAACAGATGCAGCAGAAACTGGTGGAGGCGAAGGAGCAGGCGGAACTGGCCAATAAGGCAAAATCGGAGTTCCTCTCCAGCATGAGCCATGAGTTGCGCACCCCCCTTAACGCCATCCTCGGTTTTACCCAGCTGCTGAAGGGGGATGAGAATATTACCGATGATCAACAGGAGAGTCTGAACGATATCTCCACCGCGGGCGGGCACCTGCTGGATCTGATCAATGATGTGCTGGACCTGGCGAAGATCGAGGCGGGCAAGATGGAGCTCTCCATTGACAGCGTGGCGGTGGCCGATGTGATGGGGGCGGCACAAAAACTGATCGTACCGATGGCGCAGAAGCGGGGTATGAGTCTGCGGTTTGCAGAGAACTGTTTTGCGCAACACTTTATCAGGGCGGACTTTACGCGGGTGAAGCAGGTGGTGCTCAACCTGCTCTCCAATGCGGTGAAATACAATCGCGACGAGGGTGTGATTAGCGTGAGCTGTGAGCAGCAGCCGAGCGGCTATATGCGTATTAGCGTCAGTGATACCGGTCGTGGCATCCCGGAGATCAAGCGTAAGGGGCTGTTTGAGGCCTTCAATCGCCTGGATGCCGAGGGGAGCAATATTGAGGGCACCGGCATCGGGCTGGTGATCACCCGTCAGCTGGTGGAGCTGATGGGGGGACAGATCGGTGTTGAGAGTGTAGTCGATGAGGGTTCTACCTTCTGGTTTGAGTTGCCCCGTGGGGTAGAAGGGGCAGTGAGAGAGAGAAGGGCGGAGAAGGAGTCGGTTAGTAATAATGTGATGCTGGGCGCGGGGCGTCGAGTCCTCTACATCGAGGATAACCCGGTCAACCTGAAACTGGTGAGCAAGATGATCGAAAAGCGCACGGCGATCACGCTGTTAAGCGCGGAGGAGCCGGTGGCTGGACTACAGCTGGCAGCTGAGAATCAACCGGACCTGATCCTGCTCGATATTAATCTGCCGCAGATGAGTGGTTATGAGGTGTTGCGCCACCTGCGTGAGATGGCGGAGACTAGGGAGATACCGGTGATCGCCCTGAGTGCCAACGCGATGGTTGAGGATCTGCGCCGTGGCGAAGAGGCCGGCTTTAACGGTTATCTCACCAAGCCGATTAACGTAAAAGAGTTCTTTGCTGTGTTAGAGCACTATCTGGGTGCCTAACAGGTTTCAACCTGCAGCCGCCCATCACGTACCGCAAGGCGTAGACGTCCCTCCAGCAGGGCGAGCAGGCTCTCACCCGCCACCTCGCCGCGCCAGCCGTGTAGCAGCGGCGTGTCGCGCTCACCCATGATCAGTTTTTCAAGGTCACGCCGCCCGGCAACGGCGGCGGGGCTGATCGCCTGCTCGCGGCAGCGCTCGCGCAGCAGCGCCATCAACACATCGACCAGGGCATCCTGCTCGGCGGGCAGACGAGGTCCCTGTTTGATGGTGGGCCACTGCGCCTTTGGCATCACTTGCCCGGCGTTGATCGCCTCAAGGATCGCCTGACCGCTGCGCTTGACCGTCCCCTCCTCCAGGCCACGAATGCGCTGCATCCCACGGCTATCCTTTGGCATGTGGCGGGCGAGGTCGAGCAGCACCTCATCCTTCAGGATCCAGCGCCGCGGCCGGTCACTCAGCTGCGCCTGCTCTTCACGCCAGGCGGCCACGGTTTGTAATACCGCCAGCTGTACCCCGCGCAGGCGGTTGGCCCCCTTGAGGCGCTGCCACGCCTCCTCGGGGGGATTGCGGTAACGCTCTGCGCTGGTCATTTCCGCAAAGTCGGCGGCGAGCCACGCCTCGCGCCCCAGCTCCTGCAGTTTTGTCCGTTGATGGTGGTAGACGTCGCGCAGGTAGCGCACATCGTCGGCGGCGTAGGCGAGCTGGTCGGCATCGAGCGGACGCTGACACCAGTCGGCACGGGCGTGGGCCTTGGTGAGCTCCACCCCCAGCACCTCCTTCACCAGATTGCCGTAGCCGATCTGCTCGCCCTGCCCCAGCAGGGTGGCGGCGATCTGGGTATCGAAGATGGGGCCGGGTACCGTGCCGCGCATATCGAAGAAGATCTCCAGGTCCTGGTGGGCGGCGTGCAGCACCTTGGTGATCCCCTCGTCATAGAGCAGATCGAGCAGCGGGCCGAGATCGGGCAGGGCGAGCGGGTCGATGCAGGCGATAACATCAGGGTTGGCCACCTGCAGCAGACAGAGGCGGGCGCGGTAGGTCTTCTCGCGCAGAAACTCGGTGTCGAGGGTGAACCAGTCGTGGCGGCGCAGTTGCTCACAGAGCTGTTGCAGCGCCTCGGGGGTATCGATATAGAGTGCGGTCTCGTTCATCGTGCCAGTATAACGTTTATGTAATTGGCTGATTGTTGTTTTTGCCGCACAGACGGTATCATGCCGATTCATTTTTCAGAGTTATCGTGGAGGCAGGCAGCAGAAGATGGAGACCCTGATTCAGGCATTTTTCCGTATCCTGATGCTGCGCGCCGGGCCACAGACTATTCCCCCCTCAGCTACGTTGATGTGGCTGATATTACTTCTGCATATTGCGATCGGATTTCTGCTGACCATCTTTACCCATACACTGGGCTATTCGCTCTTCACATCGCTGATCGGTACTCTGGTGATGGTGGCGGTGGTGCATGGGTTATTGTTGCTGCTCAACCGGCGTGAACGTTATCTGCAGACGATTACCGCACTGGCCGGTTGTGAGGTGATTCTGGGGATAATGTTGTTACCCCTGCCGATTAACGAACTCTACTTTGGTGAGGATGCGGGAACGGAGATACGTTTTCTCATCGCCATCACCGGTCTGGTGATCGTGGGCTGGAATGTGGCGCTGGCGGCGCACATCTTTCGTCACGCCCTCTCAACCTCGATGGGGTGGGGGTTACTCTGCAGCATCGGCTACTTTGCCATTAGCATCACCGTGGGTGACATAATGAGTGGGATGGGGACACCTCAATGAAGATTCATATTCTCGGCATCTGCGGCACCTTTATGGGGGGTATGGCGCTGCTGGCCCGCGCCCAGGGCCATCAGGTGAGCGGTCAGGATGCCGGTGTCTACCCGCCGATGAGCACCCAGCTCGCCGAGCAGGGGATCGCCCTGCACGAGGGGTATGAGCCGACGGCGATCCCTGATGATGTCGATATGGTGGTGATCGGTAACGCCCTCTCTCGCGGTAACCCGGCGGTGGAGTATGTGCTCAACCGGGGGCTCCCCTACACCTCGGGGGCACAGTGGCTGAGTGATAATTTTTTGCAGGGAAAATGGGTGCTGGCGGTGGCCGGTACCCACGGCAAGACCACCACCGCCTCGATGCTCGCCTGGATCCTGGAGTATGCGGGGATGAGGCCCGGCTTTCTCATCGGCGGCATCCCGCACAACTTCGGCCTCTCGGCCCGTGCCGGTGAGACGCCGTTTTTCGTGGTCGAGGCGGACGAGTACGACACCGCCTTTTTCGACAAGCGCTCCAAGTTTGTCCACTACCGTCCGCGCACGTTAATCCTCAACAACCTGGAGTTCGACCACGCCGATATCTTCGATGACCTGGCCGCGATCCAGCGACAGTTTCACCATCTGGTACGCACCGTACCGGGAGAGGGATTGATCCTTTCGCCCGCAGATGACGCGAATCTCGATGCGGTACTGGAGAAGGGGTGCTGGACGCCGCTGGAAGCGTTTGGCGGTAAGGGCGGCTGGTCGGCCCGAAACGGTAGTGTAGATGGTAGCCGCTTTGAGGTCTGGTTCGGTGATGAGAAACAGGGCGTGGTTGAATGGCCGCTGCTCGGTGAGCACAACGTGAATAATGCCCTGGCCGCCATCGGCGCGGCGCGTCACAGCGGGGTACCGGCGGTGCAGGCGTGTGCCGCGCTGTGTGAATTCCAGAATGTGAAGCGGCGCATGGAACTACGCGGTGAGGTAAACGGCATTCGTGTCTACGACGACTTCGCCCACCACCCCACCGCCATTACTACGACCCTGGCCGGGCTGCGTAACAAGGTGGGCAGTGAGCGTATCATCGCCATCCTTGAGCCGCGTTCCAACACCATGCGGATGGGGGTGCATAAAGAGACCTTACTGCCTTCGCTCAAGGGGGCTGACAAGACCTTTATCTACACCCCGCCCGATCTCGGCTGGCGGCTCCCTGACGACAGCCCCTGTTCGGTTACTGCCTGTGATGATTTTGATACGTTATTAGCTTCTGTAATTACTGAGGCGAAGCCGGGCGATCATTTATTGGTGATGAGCAATGGCGGCTTTAACGGCATCCACCTAAAGTTGCTGGAGAGGTTGTAGCAAGCTACTTAAAGAGACCTCGTAAAAAGGAAACCCCGCGCTGCGGGGTTTTTTGTCTGGAATGAATCGCGCTACAGTGTGCCGTAGGAGTGCAGTCCGGAGAGGAACATATTTACCCCGAGGAAGGCGAAGAGGGTGACGAAGAGGCCGACGATGGCCCACCAGGCGAGCGGTACGCCGCGCCACCCTTTGGTCAGGCGCAGGTGGAGCCAGGCGGCGTAGTTGAGCCAGACGATGAGTGCCCAGGTCTCCTTCGGGTCCCAGCTCCAGTAACCGCCCCACGCCTCGGCGGCCCACATCGCCCCCAGCACCGTGGCGACGGTGAAGAAGGCGAAGCCGAGGGCGATCGCCTTGTACATAATGTCGTCGAGGATCTCCAGACTGGGTAGACGGCGTGCCAGCAGCCCCCCGGGCTTTCGATCAATTAACAGATAGGCAACCCCCAGCATCGCCGCCAGCGCAAACGCCCCATAACCGACAAAGTTGGCAGGCACATGGATCTTCATCCAGTAGCTCTGCAGTGCCGGGACTAACGGCTGGATGTGGTGCGCCTCGCGATCGAAGGTGTACCAGAGGATGAAGGCGACGGCGGCACTGATCACGGTCAGCACAAAGGCGCCCATGGCACGATTGTTATAGCGTCGCTCGTAGGTGAGGTAGAGCAGGGCGGTCATTACTGCAAACAGGACAAAGACCTCATAGAGATTGCTCACCGGGATATGGCCGATGTCGGCCCCCATCAGATAGGACTCGCGCCAGCGCACCATCAGCCCTACCGAGCCCATCACCGTGGCCGACCAGGTCATGGCGCTACCGACGCGGCCGCTAAAGGAAGAGCCGGAGAGGATCTCAAAGATGTAGGCAAAGGTGGCCATCACATAGAGGGCGCTCATCCACATAATCGCCGACTGGCTGGAGATGAGGAACTTGAGGAAGAAATTGCTATTGCCGTTTGTCAGCTCGCTACCGTAGAGGGCGATGGCGGCGAGGCTGAGCAGGGCGACGGCGAGGCTGAAGCCGCGCATCGGCTTCCAGCCCCAGCCGAGCCAGATAAGACCGGCAGCGGTGCCGTAGAGGATCCCCACCTCATAGCCATCCATGAAGTCGCTGTAGAGGCGATGCGCCGCGACCGCGCCGATGAGTACCAGTGCGGCCCACACCCAGTCGAAGGCCCCCAGCCGCTTGAGGAAGGGGGTGGTGTCGAGCCCACGGTGCATAATTTCAGGGTTGGCGGACATGGAAACCTCGCTTCTATCCGGTATCTATCGGGTGTCAGTTGGCTTGCGCGCTACTGTGTTGACGCAGATCACCACACATTAGTTCAAATTCATGATCAAAGTCACTGCGCTCACGGTGCCCTGCTGCGGCAAGCAGGATGGTGGCGTGACCATCCTGCTCCTCGATACGCAACCAGAGGCGACGGTGGTGAAGATAGAACATAAAGAAGACCCCCGCCATCAGCATCACACAGCCGAGGTAGACGATATTCTGCCCCGGTGCCCTGGCGATCTGCAGACCGGTCGCCTCCACGTGTTTGTACTCCTCCAGCTTGAGGAACATCGGCGAGCCGTAGGGGCCGAGCAGGGAGAAGGCGTTGAGGGCATCGTCGAAGTACTGCGCCTGAGTCGCATCGACCCCCTCACTGAGATCGATACCCTCGCCCTGCAATAGCTCCACGTAGACCGAGCCGAGCAGCCCCTGCACCAGTTTGATGTAGGAGGAGATCGCCTCGTTGTGCTTCTCCTCGGGCACCCTGCGCTCGGCAAGCTCTACCACCGCGTCGATACCCTCATTGATAAAGAGCTGCTGCAGCTCGACCAGCGAGGTGACAAAGTCGTTAAAGTTGGGATCCTCGGGTGTCATATCGAAGTCGCTCGTGGTCAGGCGGCGGGCGATGCGCTCGATTAACGCCCGATCACGGGCCAGGGTAAGAAAGCGCATAAAGCGGTTGATGCCCCCATCGCTATCGATCGGAATATGGAGGAAGCGGTACTCCTCCGCGGGGGTGTCACGCATGCCGCTTAGCAGGAAGTGGCGCCCCTCTACGCTTATCGGTACCTGGTAGTTAACGTACTCACGCGCCTCACCATTGGCGGCGCGCAGTTTGAAGATAACGCTGGGGCCGTAGTTGTGGAACTCTTTGCCGCTCCCCTCTTCGGCTGGGAAGACATTAAAGGGTTTGAAGTCAGTGACCTCGAGTGCGTAGTCGCCGCGCGGGGTGACAAGCTGGTTAGTCTCTTTGACCACCCCGTCGATCAGCAGCGGCTCGGCGTCGGGTTTGTCCAGTGACCACGCTTTGAGCTTTATCTCGGAACCGCCATCGGAAAAGCTTGCCTGGTAGATGGCGTAGCCCTTGTAGACCCAGGGGTGATTTACCTTGATGGTTTGGCGCAGAGGCTCTTTCTCATCGGGGTCGATGATAATAAGGTCACTCTCGAACGATTTGGGCATCCCCGAGGGGTAGTGCTCGATACGAAAATCCTCCAGTGCAACGGTGAAGGGGAGTTGCTGCAGCAGGTAGCCGTCACGAACCTGAAGAAAAACAAAATTGGCACGACTTCCCTCTGGGATCTCTACGCTGCCACGGAAAGAGCTGTTGTCGGTACCCAAAGTACTGTTAGCGGCAATTTCACTGACAGGGATATTTCTCTTCTCTATCTGAATCTCACCACGCATCTCCGCCAGCTTCAGCGGCAGGTTACCGTCAATGGCACCACCGAGGCAGATCACCACGATGGAGAGGTGGGAGAGGATGTAGCCGAGTCGTCCAAGACCGCCGCGCATCGCTGCCACCATACGATAACCGTCGTGCTGCTTGTGGCGTACCTGATAGCCGTGCTGTTGCAGTCGTGTCCCCAGTGTGGTGACAAGCACTTCGCCGGAGAGCTCGCTCTGCCACTCATCACGGTGCTTGAAGGCGCGTAACGACTTCTCCTGCACATCGAGGCGAAAGTGGCGCATGTCGCGGATGATCGCCGGGGTATTACGGTAGACGCAGATGGTGGTAGAGATGAGCAGGAAGCCGAGCAGCAGCCAGAACCAGCCGGTACCGTAGATATCAAACAGGCCGAGGCCCTTGAACACCTCGAACCAGTAGGGACCGAATTTGATGATGTAGTCGTTATAGGGTTGGTTCTGCTGCAGTACGGTGCCGATGATGGCGGCGATGGCGATCACCACCAGCAGAGTGATCGCAAGATTCATTGAGCCAAGAAACTCAATGAGGATGCTACCAAGGCTGCGGCGACGGCGCAGGGAGTGATCTGGTGGACTCAAATTTGTGTTACCGGCGGTTATCTTGATGGACAGCGTTCACTGGATGTCACTCGATGATGAAAAGTGGCATCGAATGAAGGCTGTGGTACAAAGAACAAAGGGCGGCCCGAGGACCGCCCTTTATCACAATAACAACTGAGTGTCGTGCTTACTTCAACGCGTTGATGTAGGCAGCAACGGCCGCGATGTCTTTGTCGCTCATCCTGGCCGCGATGTCGCGCATCATGCTGTTGGGGTCGTTAGCACGGGCACCGTTACGGAAGTCCTTCAAGGTCTTCTCGGTGTAGGCGGCGTTCTGACCACTCAGGGCGGGGAACTTGGCACCGGGGTTACCGGCACCACTAGGACCATGACAGGCCATACAGGCAGAAACGCCCTTGGCCTTGTCACCAGCTTCGTAGATCTTCTTACCAGCCGCTACGGCCTCTGCATCAGCAGAACCAACCGATTTCTCCTGGGTGGCGAAGTAGGCACCGATATCGGCCATATCTTCTTCACTCAGGGCACCAGCCATCCCCATCATGATGGGATCCTGGCGAGTACCGGATTTGAAATCAGCCAGTTGCTGGGCAATGTAGGAGGCGTGCTGACCGGCCAGCTTGGGATAAGTCGGCGCAGTGGTGGCACTGCCGGTTGCACCGTGGCAGCCTGCACATGCAGCAGTCTTGCCCTGACCAGCAGCGGCGTTACCCGCTGCGTGAACGGTGCTTGCGGCACCAAACATTACCAAAGCGGCAAAAGCTAGTTTTTTCATCGGTTCCCCGTTTAGATTGTTGTTTGACCTCAGAAAGCCTTACTGGCTGTTAGAGACCATGTACTCAACAGCGGCATCAACGTCTGCGTCGGCGAGGTCGGCACGACCACCCTTGGCAGGCATGAAGCCGGCGTCACCCTTAAAACCCTCTCTGGCGTGCTGCTTCAGCATATCCATGCCCTTGGCGATGCGCGCTGCCCAGGCGGCCTTGTCGCCAAGTTTGGGCGCACCGGCGGCACCGGTAGCGTGACAGGCGAAACAGGCGCTGTCATAGGTGGCCTTGCCATCTGCCATGGCCTGACCGGAAATTGCGAAGCTGGCTGCAATGGCAGCGGCGATAATGCTCTTCTTCATTGTATAAACTCCTCGATGGAATTGATTATTCTCCCCCCCTGCCCATTACCTCAGACCGGTGGCGTTAAACATCATTAGTTATTCAGTTCAACCGACAGGCAGTTTGGTTCTGACCTGGCAGCGCGCATGTTACCATTGACCGCGCGACAGAGAAACCAAAATGGCCGACTTATATATCAGTTTTTCCTCATATAGGTCAATGTTAGTAAAACCCTTCCCGGAAGCCGTCGAAGATGAGTGACAAGCAACGCAGGAACCCCTTCCGTCAGGCGCAGTTCTTCACCAGTGCCAACAAGATCAACCAGTTACCACCGGATGAGGGGGCAGAGGTGGCCTTCGCCGGGCGATCTAACGCGGGCAAGTCAACCGCGTTAAATGCCATTACCGATAACAGAACCCTGGCCAAGACCAGTAAGACCCCGGGCCGCACCCAGCTAATCAACTTCTTCTCGCTGGATGAGTCGCACCATCTGGTGGACCTGCCCGGCTACGGCTATGCCAAGGTGCCGATGTCGGTAAAGCTGCACTGGCAGCAGGTACTCTCTACCTACCTGCAGCAGCGCCAGAGCCTGAAGGGGCTGGTGCTGCTGATGGATGTGCGCCATCCGTTAAAAGAGTATGACCACCAGATGCTCGATTGGTGCCGTCATCAACAGATGCCGGTTCATATTTTATTAACCAAAGCAGACAAGCTGAAACGGGGAGCGGCCAGTCAGGCGTTGTTGCAGGTGCGCAAGGCGCTAAAAGAGGAGCACCCGCAGGCGACGGTACAGCTCTTCTCGGCCCCCGCTAAACAGGGGGTTGATGAGGCGCGACACAAGCTGGAACAGTGGTTGGCAATTGCGGAGGAGTAGAGAGTGTTGGAAAAAAATGGCCCCGTCGGCGGAATTGGATACTTGCCGACGGGGCCAAGAGTGAACCGGCCCTTGGGGGAAAACCGGACACCAATATGCCCGTTAAGGAGTCAAACGGGACAGTGCTTCAACACTGTACTGGTGTGACTATGGTCGAAGAAAAAGGTTCACTCGATATACAACGCTCAGTGAGCCTCATCCCAGTTGGCACCCACCCCCGCCTCCACCAGTAGCGGCACCCGCAGCTCGGCGGCGGCCGACATCAGCTCGATGATCCTGAGTTTTGCCTTCTCCACGCGATCATCAGGCAGCTCAAACACCAGCTCGTCGTGCACCTGCATCACCATCTTGATCTCCGGCTCGTCCTGCAGCCAGCCATCCACCGCCAGCATCGCCCGCTTGATGATATCGGCGGCAGTACCCTGCATCGGGGCATTGATCGCGGTGCGCTCGGCGTACTGGCGGCGCTGGCCGTTGCTTGAGTTGATGTCGGGGATGTAGAGGCGACGGCCGAACACCGTCTCCACGTAGCCCTGCTCCTTCGCCTGCTCGCGGGTGGCGTCCATATAGGCCTTCACCCCGGGGTAGCGGGCGAAGTAGAGGTTCACATACTCCTGAGCGGCTGCGCGGTCGATATCCAGCTGTTTTGCCAGGCCGAAGGCCGACATGCCATAGATAAGACCGAAGTTGATCGCCTTGGCACTGCGACGCTGCTCGGATGTCACCTCGGCCAGCGGTGTCTCAAACACCTCGGCGGCGGTGGCACGGTGGACATCCTCCCCGGCGGCGAAGGCGTTAAGCAGCCCCTCATCACCCGAGAGGTGGGCCATAATGCGCAACTCGATCTGCGAGTAGTCAGCGGCGAGGATGCAGTGACCCGGCGGGGCGATGAAGGCCTGGCGGATCCGTCGTCCCTCCTCGGAGCGCACCGGGATATTCTGCAGGTTGGGGTCGGAGGAGGATAACCGCCCGGTGGCCGCCACCGCCTGGTGGTAGGAGGTATGGACACGCCCGGTGTGAGGGCTCACCATCAAGGGAAGCTTGTCGGTATAGGTCGATTTGAGTTTCGACATCGAGCGGTGCTCAAGGATCAGCCGTGGCAACGGGTAGTCCTGCGCCAGTTCGCTCAGCACCTCCTCGGCGGTGGAGGGCGCCCCCTTGGGGGTCTTCTTCAATACCGGCAGTTGCAAGCGATCGAACAGGATCTCCTGGATCTGCTTCGGCGAGGCGAGGTTAAACGGCCCGCCCGCCTCCTCGTGGGCGGCGGTCTCGATCTCCACCATCTTCTGCGCCAGTTCACCGCTCTGCTGCTGCAGCATTCCGGCATCGATCAGCACCCCGTTGCGTTCGATGTGTGACAACACAGAGAGTAGCGGTACCTCCACACCTTTATATAGATTGGCCAGGTCGGGGATCTCCTCCAGCCTCGGCCACAGTGTCTGGTGCAGGCGCAGGGTGATGTCGGCATCTTCGGCGGCGTAGGGGGCTGCCTGCTCCAACGCCACCTCGTTAAAGCCGATCTGCTTCGCTCCTTTGCCCGCCACCTCCTCATATTTAATGGTCTTGTGGCCCAGGTACTTGAGCGACAGGGAGTCCATGTCGTGGCGGGTGGCGGTAGAGTCGAGCACGTAAGACTGCAGCATCGTGTCGTGGGCGATGCCGCGTAGGGTAATGCCGTAGTTGGCCAGCACGCTCATATCGTATTTGAGGTTCTGCCCCACCTTGGGGTGCTCCGTGCTCTCCAGCAGCGGCTTTAGCCTTGCCAGCACCTCGTCACGCGGCAACTGTACCGGGGCACCGGGGTAGTTGTGGGCGAG
Source organism: Chromatiales bacterium (assembly GCA_029879245.1). Taxonomy (GTDB): domain Bacteria; phylum Pseudomonadota; class Gammaproteobacteria; order Thiohalomonadales; family Thiohalomonadaceae; genus JAPHSX01. Next base: position 14,054 of record JAOUQQ010000004.1, read on the forward strand.
CGGCAGATAGGCCGCCCTGCCCGCCTCGATAGAGAAACTGAGGCCGACGATGGCGGCGTCCATGTAGTCGAGGCTGGTGGTCTCGCTGTCGAAGGCGAAGAGTGGGGCTTGTTGCAGTTGGTCTAGCCATGCGTCGAACTGCGACCACTCCAGGATAGTTTCGTAGTCGGCCTCGGTGAGGGCTGCGGTTGAGTCCGCATTGTCTTCATCGGCGGTACCAGCCAGCTCAGCCAACCAGCTCTTGAACTCCATCTCGCTGTAGTACTGTTTCAGGACAGTGCTATCGGCGGGATTGAGTTGTAAATTGGCCGGCCCCTGCTCAAGTGGTACATCACACTTGATAGTCACCAGTACTCGTGAGAGGGCGAGTTGCCCTGATTGAATGGTTTCTCGCAGGTACTCACCTACCTTGCCTTTAATATCATCGGCAGCGGCGATTATGGCATCGAGCGAACCGTACTGCTGCAGCCACTTGGCGGCCGTCTTCGGCCCACACTTGGGCACACCCGGTACGTTGTCCGAGGTGTCACCGATCAGGGCGAGGTAATCGATGATCTGCTCCGGCCTCACACCAAACTTCTCTTCCACCCCATCCACATCCATCACGGTGTCGGTCATGGTGTTGACCAGGGTGATGTGGTCACTGACCAACTGGGCGATATCCTTATCCCCCGTCGATATCAGTACCGGCATCCCCTGCGCCTCGGCCTGCCGCGCCAGGGTACCGATCACATCATCGGCCTCCACCCCCTCGACCATCAACAGTGGGAACCCCATCGCCTTGACCATCGCATGGATTGGTGCAATCTGGCTGCACAGCTCCTGTGGCATCGGTGGGCGGTGTGCCTTGTAGTCGGCAAACAGATCATCGCGAAAGGTCTTGCCCCTGGCATCGAATACCACGGCTACACGTTCAGGTGAGTAGTCGTTGAGCAGGCGGCGCAGCATATTGATCACCCCATAGGCGGCGCCGGTTGGTTCTCCCCGTGAGTTAGTGAGTGCTGGCATCGCGTGAAAGGCACGATAGAGGTAGGAGGAGCCGTCTACCAGAACGAGTGGAGTTGTCTCAGACATGGTGTTGTGTTTCATCATAGTTGTAAGGGGGTGAGGATAAACCAAAGCCGATAAAGAGTGTAAACAGGTTAATTAAGTAGTTAATAAATTAATAATTATCTTTATAATCATAATCTTATACTTCACCATTTATATTGACTTCCCAATTTAGAGAAGGTTTAATCTGTTAAAGCCTTACAAAAGTACGGGTTATATTGTAGTGAAATGCTGGGTTATATGAACCAGTGCACTGGGCAGGCAGGGTGACAACATACGCTATCTCTGCCGTCGAAGTAACAGCTCCTTGAGAGCAATGAAGGGGGAGTCAATGATAAATCAAATTAGACTATTAACCGCGCTTTCGCTCGGGTTATTCGTTCTTGGCGGTAGTGCTGTAGCCGGTGTGGTGGGTTCGGCGCACGACCTGACCACGATAAACGCCAATACCAATCAGGTGTGTGTCTTCTGTCACACCCCCCACGGTTCGGACTCTACGGTGACAGCAGCACCGTTGTGGAATAAAGCACTGCCTACCGATACCTATACCGAGTACAGCAGCTCCACCATGGATGGCACCGCCAGCCTGACCAATAGCGTCTCGCTCGCCTGTCTCTCCTGTCACGATGGTGCCAACGCGGTGGATACCGTTATCAACGCCCCGACCTCGGTTACCAAGACCTACAACTACACTGCGGGGGGGGCTGTCATCGGTGGTGTTGCAGGTACCAATATGGCTACTACCAACCCGGTACCGGCAGTGGCGGGTGATGCGGCCTCACTGCAGAACGACCACCCGGTCAGTACACCGTATGGCGGCGGCGGTGCAGCTTTTGGGGCTAACGTAGCAGCTGGCGCCACCACTGACCCTGCTTTTACCGCAGTAGTAGGTTCTGGGGGGGCGACGGGTACGAGTAAGGTAGGTGTGTTGCCGCTCTACAACAAAGGTGATGTGGCCTTCGTTGAGTGTGCCTCCTGTCACGACCCACACGATAACACCAATGTGCCCTTCCTGCGTGTCAGTAGTGCCTCAAGCGCCATATGCACAACCTGTCACGTTAAATAAGTAAAATCTTGATTGCAGACAGGGCTCGTCTCCGCAAGGGGGTGAGCCCTTTTTCACCTTTGCAGTAAGGCCCCATACGTTGCGGAGGCCGATAACAATAAGTCGAGGCAACTGTGGTCCGTATCTCTATTCTCACATTACTGTTCGCCCTTGGTCTCTCCTGTGCAATAGCAGACGATACTAGCTTATCCGATAACTCGACCTTTGCCGTGGTAAATGGGGAGTCGATAAGTGCAGAGAGATATCTAATAGAGCTTAGCCGTGGCATGCGTCAACGCTTCTACCACGGCAATATCCCCGCCGAGCAGCTTGCACAATTTAGACAGGAGATAGCCGATCGCCTGATCGACGAAACGCTCCTGCTGCAGGAGGCTGGGCGCAGGGGGGTTGAGGCGGATCATAAGGAGGTAGAGCAGCAGCTAGAGCAGTATGAAAAGCGATATGCGGGTAGTGAACAGTGGCAGTCACGGCGCGGGACACTGATGCCGCAGTTGCGTGAAGAGCTTGAAGGTAAGAGCAGACTTTCACGCATCAGGGAACATTTGAAAGAGACAGGTCCCATTAGCAGAAAGGCTGCCATGCAATACTATCGGGCCAATCCCGATAAATTCACCTCACCAGAGAGACGAAAGATCTCGCTCATCCTGCTTAAGGTTGACCCCTCCTCGCCAGCAAGCTCGTGGGATAACGCCCGTAGTGAGGGGGCCGCACTGGTGGCGAGGATCAAGGGTGGTGAGTCGTTTGCGGAACTGGCAAAGCTCCACTCCGCTGATGGTGCCTCGGCGAGCAAAGGGGGGGACATGGGATTTCTGCATAAGGGGATGCTGGCGGAGAGTGTTGAGTCAGCCATTGAGCAGTTAAAGGAGGGGGAGACTTCAGCGCCCATCACCACGCTGCAGGGTATTGTCGTTGTCAGACTGGAGAAGCGTCTTGGTGCACAGCTGAACAGTTTTGACACGGTTGAAGAGCGCGCCGTCGCACTAGTGAAAAGGGAGAGGGCGGAACAGCAGTATCTGATGGCAATGGGTGAACTCAGAAAAGGTGCATCGTTAAAGGTAAACAATGGGTTGATCGAACAGAGACAGCCTTGACGCTCTGCTGCCAGTGCTAAATGAGCCACAACCGCTAGAGTGGAAAACGGTAATGAAACTGGGGGCAAAAGAGATCATATTCTGTGGCGTTGCCGTACTGGCAGCCCCCGGATATGCATCAGCAGAACTGCTCTCGACGAGTGACTGGTGGGGTAGCATAGGCCTGGCCTATCAAAACTATACCGATGAGGTGCAGGCGAGTGAGATAAAGAGCCAGTTTATGGCGGATGTAAACGGGAAATATTACATATGGCAGCCCTGGTTCATTAGCGGAAAGATGCGTGTGATAACATCAGCCGACACTACTAGTAACTCGGGGGGGGCAGAACGTAAGAATACATCACTGGGTGGTGAGTTGTCGGCTACCGTGTTGCCATTAAGCAAGTTCCCACTGGCCATGGGATACAGTAAATCAGAAAATGTGATCGCAATAGATAATGGGCCAGCATCAGGGGTATCAGGTGGTGGGCTGTTACAGGTTGGACAAACGATATCTGCAACAAACTACTATCTAATACAGCAATACCTGGAAAATCGTTACCGAATCTCACTCGGTTATGATGTGAGTGAAAATGAGAACAGTATTACAGGAAGGTATATCAGTAGAAAAAAACGCTTTGAGGCAGTAAGGCGGGATCCTGGAAGTAATCTTAATGTTACCGTTCAGCATCAGGAAGAAGAGCGTGAGATGCAGAACGAATCCAGAGACAACAGGTTGATGTTGTTAACACATGATTACCAGCCGACTGAGAGGATTACGGTGGCAACGAGTGGAAGTAAGATTGATCAACTGGATATGATTGATCTGAATGGAGATGGTATTCCTGACGAATACCATAATGCTATCGACCAGGTGGTGAGTACGCTGACATGGCGTAGTGAAGACATGCGAACACACGTTAATGCAAATCTGAGATATACCGGTATTTATACAAACAGGCTGGCCGTAGATTACATAGATGAGAGTACAACTGTTGGGATAGGTGTAAGGCGACGTATCAACGACAATATTAACGTGATGGGATCAGCCAGCCATGCAGAGGTATTTCGAAACGGAGTCTCTGGTTATAACAATAGTTATGATGTAAGTGCGCAATATAGATCGGACACGATCATGTTGGGAGAGTATGGCTACGTGATTGGCGCTACAACGGGGGGATCCGTACACCAGACCGAGGCATCAGAAGATAGTCGTACAACAGTCGGTGTAGATCATATCATTTCACGGAACTGGATAGTTGGCAGGAAAGGTCAGGTTAGATTTAGTGCAGACCAGGCGCTTACAAGAGAGAGTAATGCAACGTATGATGAGCGTGGATTTATCAAAAATGGCTTACGTATTGGCTATTCCAGAACAGATAAAGATGGAACCGTCTATGCTCAGACAAACCTGGCAGATAGTCGCGCAGTCAGCGGGGAGACCGAAGAGACGCAACAGGCAAGTATACAGCTTAGTCGCATGCATAAGCTTGGCATGCGTACAAGTATTAATGGGAATTTATCCCATCAAATAAATAGGTTCACAAACACTCAGCAAAAAATTGAAAGCAGGAATAGTAGCGCTACGATTAGTTATATGCATACAGTGAATTATACGTTCCAGACATTAAATCTGAGTTCAAATCTAGTGTATAACAAATTTGAGTCTAACATGGCAGAGAGCAAAGATTCATATTCATGGGATAACGTACTAAAACACAATATCGGGCAGTTATATAGCAGCATAACCGTGCGCACGCAGAATGTGGATGACAGGCGTTCAAATTTAATATTAATTAACGTGACACGTAGATTTTAATATAAAACATTTTGATATAGACGGGAGTATACGATGAACAGGTTAAGCATAAGAAATATAAAGCTAGTTAGCCTAATGACTGTTGCCTTGTTAATCGGAATATTTAGTACATCAGGAAGTGCAGAGTATGGTGATGTGGTGATCAATAACTATTCCGATGCTGAGGGTATGCGGCCGGTGATATTTCCTCACTGGTTTCATCGAATACGCTATCGTTGCAAAACATGCCATGCCGATCTGGGGTTTAAGTTAAAGTCTGGTGGTAATGATATTACGATGGCAAAGATCATTGATGGGCAATATTGTGGGGGATGTCACAATGGTGAAATTGCATGGGCGGTAGAGAATTGTGATATTTGCCACTCAGGGATCCCGGGAACGCCAACACAGGTACATGGAGATACATCAAAGCCTGCAATCAATAAAAAGAGATAGATAGGAGGCAAGCGTGAAGAAATCATACACAATATTGCTTCTAACTATGCTGATGGGAATTAATTCCTTTGTAGTTAAGGCTGAAACCTCAAATGAGGCCAGTAACAAGGGTGTGTCTAATGTTAATAGTTTTAATCGGCTGCTGAAAAAAGAATCCAAAACCAATCCGCCGCCGATGGAAGATGGGATACACGATGCTGATAATCCTGGAACAGCATTGTTACAGGCACCTGCCACTGCCTTTGAAACATTGGATAAAAGTAAGCATGGTAATCACATAAACTGGGTCTCTTCCCTGGATGCAGCAAAAATCGCTCCGCGATGGGATCGTAGCGATCCTACAATACAGCCGATTGTATTTGACCTTAATATCATACGTGAAGTGAAAGGCTCCATGCCTAATGTGATCTATCCGCACAAGGCGCATACCGAGTGGCTCGACTGTTCGAATTGTCATCCCGATATATTCATTCCGCAAAAGGGAGCGAACCAGATAAGTATGGCATCAATTATGTTGGGAGAAAAATGTGGTGTTTGTCACGGCACCGTGGCTTTTCCTGTGACCACTTCAACATGTAGCCTTTGTCACACACAGTCGAAGGGAAATGTGCAACTTCCACGTAGTCAGGCGAGTAACTCACAATGAGGAATCTGGTACTTTTAGTTATTACGGTGTTCGTAACGAATTTGGCGATTGCTGGCTATGAAATGCAGTTACCGATCAAACTGGATTATGCCGAAGGGGTTTTGATGCGGTCGTCGACAGCTGAGCGGATTCGTACAAGAGGAAGCGATGAGGCGAAAGCGATGTTGGAAAAGGCGCGTAACACGTATAAGGAGGCACGTATTGCTCAGCAAAGTGGAAAATTCGCGCTTGCTAATACAAAGGCAGATGAGTCACTACGGCTGGTAAATGCGGCAGTACTCCTGGTGCCCAATAAATTTGATGAAGAGAGGGCGGCAAAAAGACGTTATGCGGAATTATTGCATCAGGTGGAGACATATCTTCAATGGGACCACGAGCACAGTGTTATAGATGCGGACACACAAAATGAGTTAGACAAAACGGTAATAGAAATGGAGGAGGCGGCGAAATATGCGTCAAGTTCCGATTATAAAAAAGCAAATGAATTCTTAAATATGGCGCTGGCTATTGTGATTAGTGCAAGAAACAAATCGCTTAAAGAGCGTACTTTTGTTTACGACCTTAACTTTGAGACACCTATTGATGAATATAATTATGAAGAGACACGTAATGAAGATTATCAGAGGCTAGTGCCGGTTGCTATTACACAGCGCGACCCTCCGGCAGGTATCCAGAGTTTAATGCAGAGATTCGTAGATAAGGCATTAATAAAAAGACATGATGCTGAGGCACTCTTTAAGGATAAATCTTATGAACAGGCCGTTAGCAAAATGCAGGAGTCGACAACGGACTTGCTTAAGGCATTAAAGTTGGCTGGGGTTCAGTAGGGGGAGGATGATATGAGATATCATCTGAGGAGTATTTATTTCCTGATGTTGGCGGCGTTTGCTGTGTGGCAGTTGCCCACGGCATCTGCGGTGAAAAACTTTGATCGGCCTTTGACGCCAGCTAGCGTCGCACAAGCATTACAGTTTGCGCATAAGTTAATCAATGACTCAACATTAGCGCGTACTATTGAAAAAGATAAATTCGCCCCAGCAATGGCGTATCTAAATGAGGCAAGAAGACTCCATGAGGACGCACTTGATCATCTCAGAGAAAATAATTTAATAGTTGCTATGGAGCGTCGCGATGAGGCTATTCGACTTGCCTTTGAAGCGGGTCATTTGACGCAGATGGCTGGGCAGCAGAAAGACAAACCAACAAATGATTTTGATCACAAAATGAGAAGTATCAATGCTCTGCTAAATGCCCATGCGACACTGGCGGAGAAACAGGGGCTGGCTGGAGATAATTTAAAACTTCGAGAGCAGATTAAGGATAATGTGCGTAGTGCCACTGCCATGCGGGAGTCGGGGGATTATGTAACTGGTCTTAATATACTTAGCAGTGTCTATGACGAAGTAAAAAGAGCTGTTAGTAAGATTCGAGGTGGGGATGAAGTTGAGTTAACTGTGCAGTCAGCAGATAGTCATGAATCACTGGTTGGTAAATATGAGACGACACTACATAGTGTAAATGCACTGTTCTCAGCTCAGCAGCGTATTGCTAAAGAAAAAGGTGACAAGAAGTCGGCTGAGGGTCTAAAGCGTACGGTAACTGGCTTACTCGAGTCCGCTGAGAAAAATGCCCTGGGCAACAAATACGAACAGGCGGTGACCTATCTAAATCAGGCATATGAGACTGTCGCAGGGTCGATTGAGCAGATGCGTGGAGGTGAAACGCTGGTACGTACACTTCACTTCAATACGCCGGAAGAGGAGTACCACTACGAGCTGGATCGTAATGACACCTACAAAATGCTGATCCGGTCTTTGATTGAAGATAAGAAGACGATGCAGGTTACAGAGAGGGTGCAGGGATATCTTGACCAGGCAGACGAGTTGCGTGCACTAGCTGAGCAGCAGGCTGGTAATGGTGATTTTAGTGACGCCATTAAGTCACTAGAGAAATCAACAAAAAATCTCATTTTTGCGATGCGTAATGCAGGATTCTTTATACCAGGGTGATAGTGGCGATGATGCGTATATTTGTAACAATTGCGTTTTCTTTTCTCTACGGTAGTGCGGTTGCCGCAGAGTTGATCGCAATACCCTTAAAAGCAGATGGATTGCATGATACTAGTAATCCTGCGTATGAGCTGTTGCAGGAGCCAGCAGAGGCGCTCTCACTATTGCCGGTTGACCAAAATGGGAAAACGGATTGGGTCAGAAGTATCCAAAATGGTTATATACAACCTCGTACAGGGCTCACGGGTAAGGAGGCCATGAAAGAACTTGAGCTAGAGATTGTAATGAAAAATACTGCCTCAATGCCTCACGTGATGTTTAGTCACAGTGTACATACGCAGTGGTTAACATGTAGCAGCTGTCATTCACGTATCTTTCTACCACAAATTGGTGCAAATTTTATTACTGAAAAGCGTATTAAGGCTGGAGAGTATTGCGGTGTCTGTCATGGTAAGGTCGCTTTTTCTACAGAACAGTGTGAACGCTGTCATACGGTTACTAATGAGATAACAGGCCTGAGGTAGTATGCGAATTGTACTGCTCTTTCTGTTTACAATATCGCACGTATGCCATGCAGGGATTAAGCTGCCAGGACAAATCGTACATGAGGAGTCTATAACTCGTATAGCTATACAACGTACTATTCCTCAGCGATTAGCCGGTGTAGATGAATTTATTACCATCACATCGCCGGGTGTGTTCGCTGTCCGTGGTGAATTACTCTATCTTTACGATACTGCACGTCAGTTACTCTATCGTTACAATCGAAGCACGCATGCTGTTAGTGCCATAGAAGGTGTCGTCCAGCATCTCAAGGGGCCGCCTTCTGCCCTCCATGTTGGCGCAAATGGCGATATATACATCGCGGATCCATTTGGTCATCGGGTACTGTTGTTTAACTCTGCCGGCGACCTCATTCGAGATTTTTCCGATTCGCTCAATCTTAATAATCCCGTGGCGATCGTTACAGGCATTGAAGGGAATGTTTATATTGCAGACGGGCTGTTTTCTCATATAGTTGTCTTTAGCCCATCTGGTGTCGCCTTGCGCGCGCTCTCACTGCGTGATGAAAACATTAAGCTTCACCAGATTGCCGATATGGCATCTGGGCCACAAGGCTATTACATTTTGGACAAGATTCATAAATATATTGTTGTCATCTCTGCTGATGGTTCACTTGTGTCAGAGGTGCCACGTCTTGAGGTGACCGACCCCACATCAATTACCATTGATAGTTATGGTGATATCTATATTAGTGATGAGGCCGATGACACGATAAAGGTCTATGGGCAGAATCGTCTTAAATACATTTATGGTGGTACGGGTTCACAACACGGTTACTTTCGTATGATACGTGGCATCCAGGCTGAGTTGAATTCACTCTATGTTGCGGACAGTGCTAATAATCGTATTCAGATCTTTCGTATACAGCCTTCTTATGAGGGGATAGAGTGATGCGCTCAGGCGTGCTCCTGCTAGTACTCCTTATGACTGGATGTAGCAGTACGGTCGTTCGCCAATTTACCTATCACAACGATAATTCAAACATTATCTGGCCGTCATCTTCCGAGATGCCACGCTACAGACTGGTAGGTGAGCTTTATGGAGAGAGTAACTTCCCATCCGAAGATGAGGGGCCGTCACTACTACAGATTATAACGGGTTTCTTCACCGGTGATGGTCGCGCAAATGTATTACAACGGCCTCAAAGTGGCTACACAGACAACGATGGCAGGGTCTATGTTACTGATCTGAGCCGACAGGCTGTACTGGTGTTTGATATACCAGGCAATAAATTACTTCAATTTACCATGATTAGTAATGAGCTCCCCTTTATCAGTCCTGTTGCCATTACTGAAGCACCGGGGGGTGATCTCTATGTCTCGGATTCAGAACATAGGGTTGTAGCGAGGTTGGACAGGAGTGGCGAGCCGGTTTCTCTGATCGGAAAAGGTATTCTCAATCGTCCTACCGGTATCGCTTATAATGCCGAAAAGCGTCATCTCTTCGTTGCTGATACCCATAGCCATGATATTAAGGTTTTTGATGAGCGTGGGACTTTTATCGAAAGTATTGGACAACGTGGGGAAGAGGTGGGTCAGTTTAACTTTCCTACCCACCTCAGTTTTCGTCACGGCAGACTCTATGTTACCGATGCCATGAATGCCCGAATTCAGATAATGGACTCAACGGGTCACTTTATCTCTACATTCGGAAAACGCGGCCTGTTTATCGGTAACATTCCTCACCCCAAAGGGATTGGGGTAGATGGTGATGGGAATATCTACGTCTCTGAATCCTACTACGATACAGTTCTGGTATATAATGCTGAAGGAGAGCTACTGTTACCCATTGCGGGGGGCGTGTCGGATCTCAAACCGTTCTATCTCCCAGCAGGGATCTGGAGTGATAAAAACAATCGCATCTATATTGCAGATATGTTTAACGGTCGAGTCGTCGTATTACAATTTCTGGGGGGTGAGTAGCCATGATCGATGTGCGAATAGCCATGCTTTTACCGCTACTGGTGCTCCTGTCTTCTATTAAGGTCTATGCGGGACAGGTCGCAGATGTGGCCTCCAGCAAGCACAATCTCTCCTCTGGACCGGTGGTTACCACTGGCGATACCGACCGTATTTGTGTCTTTTGTCATACACCACACGCGTCCACCATGGATGGAGCCAATCCAACACCACTATGGAATCGTGAACTCTCAGCTCAAACATATACCCTGTATGATGACAACACCACAGATGCTCTGAAGGGGATGTCGATTGACGCTACGCTGGGACAACCCGGTGGCAGCTCCAAGCTCTGCCTCTCCTGTCATGATGGCACTATCGCAATTGGTAAGGTCAACATCTTTAATGGCGCCGCAGCTACATTCACCATGTCGGGAACGGATCCAGACGGGACGATGCCCTCTGGCAGCGGTGTGACGACGGGGTTTACCAGTGACCTGGGGGTAAGTCTGCAAAATGATCACCCCATCTCATTTACCTACGACACCGCACTTGCCACTAGCGATGGTGAACTCTATGACCCGGCAACGAGTACGCATATCGCCAATCGAATCACCAGTAACACGAGACCCCTGGTGCCTCTGGATAGTGATAAGGTACAGTGTACAACCTGCCATGACCCACATGTGGTTGATGATACTGATGCAGCGGTTAGCGTTAAATTTATTCGTGAAGGATTAAATCGATTTCAGACAGCGTCCGGCCCGGCTAGTGATACCGCATTTAACAGTAACAATGACCTCCTCTGTCTGGCCTGTCATAAAAAGGTGGGGTGGTCCTCGTCGGCACATGCCATGAGCAGTGTCGCTAATGAGACCTATACCGACCCCGCGGCGGCGCAGCGTGACTTTCCCAGCGGTATCGCGGTGTGGCAGGCGGCCTGCATGAACTGTCACGACACCCATACCGTACAGGGCGCAAGAAAGTTACTGCGTGAGGCCACAGACAGTACAGCTAGTCCCAAGGTTGGAGGTAATCCGGCACAGGAAGAGACCTGTTATCAGTGTCACGATGTGAACGGAGACGTCTCTAATGTGTTGACTGGCGGTGCGGGCAATCTGACACCGGACATCAAGAGTGACTTTACACTGACCCTCTATCACATGCCCATAACCACTGCCGAGCAGCAGGCGGGTAGTGAGCAGCATGCCATCACTGACAAGGACTTCACGGAGGTGCCGGGCCAACTGGGCAAAACATCGCTGGTCAATCGACATGCGGAGTGTACCGACTGCCACAACCCCCACCGGGTTAAGAAAAATCGCCTGTTTAACGACGCGACCGGCACACCCGATTTGGCAGGGACTCACGACCATTTTGCGACAGGTGGCCACACCAATATTGCATCTGGCGTACTCTCTGGCGCATCCGGTGTTGAACCAACCTACACCGTAGATACGTGGGGCCAGCCGGATGCCAATATTACTTTTACAGATATAGGTAATCAGAAGAAGGGGCCTGCTGGTGCTGGCACGGCCAAAACACAGGGTTATGTTACGCGTGAGTATCAGATCTGCCTCAAGTGCCATTCAAACTACGCCTGGCCGAATGGCACACCACCATCGATAGGCCCCTCAATAGGTCAGAATGGGGTGAACCAATACACGAATCAGGCAATGGAGTTTCATGCCCCGGTTGCCGATCGTGGAGAGGGCACTGCGACACATAGTTCGTGGCATCCGGTGATGGAGGCGACGGGGAGAACGGCGGCTGTGAGGGGGATGAACGCCACTTCTACTAATCAGCCTTTCCTCTCTCCGTGGAATGATGCTACAGGTACTAATATCGGCAATCAGACAATGTACTGCTCGGACTGCCATGGGTCTGCTGTAACATCGGTTACCTCTGTCGTGCCGGATGGGGGTGAAGATGGCAAGCCATGGGGACCGCACGGTTCAACCAATCCGTTCCTGCTAAAGGGTAGCTGGGATACAAACACCGGACTGACTAACGACGCACTCTGTTTTCGCTGTCACGAGTGGGGGCAGTATGCTGATCCTGCCGCTACCGTCTTTAAGAACAGTGGCTTCAGCTGCAATGGATGTACTGGCACCGCTGGTGGCGGTGGCGGTGGTGGCGGTGGTGGTGGGGGTGGTGGCGGCGGCGGCTGCAACATGAATGCGCAATATGAGCCAAACCTCCATCTCGGGCACGCCAATATTTTGGGTAAACTGCGTTGTACCTGGTGCCATACCGCACTACCTCACGGCTGGAAGAATAAGGCGTTGCTGGTCAATATTAATGGTGACGGAGATTGCGGAGGGGCAGTGCCCTGCAATGTCGGCCCCTATTATCAAAATGCCTATCTGGGGGGCAATGCGGGTGGCGTCACCTGGAAGACAAGTGGGCAATGGCTGCCCGCTGACTGTGGCAGCGTACAGCAGGGGGGGTATATGTCCCAGACCTGCAATAATCTGCCGTAATCGATAGTATGCAGAGTGCCGATCTGGTTAGTGCTGCGGTGTTTCCACGCCTGCTCGTCTGGTTGAGGACTCTGGCGTCGTTGCGACTAACACTTATTATCATTGTCGTGTTTGCGCTCTCTATCGGCATTTACTATTTCAGTGACAGACGTTACGAGTGGATCCTCGCTATGCCGCTTACCCTGCTGGCGATAAATCTTTCTGCTGCAATTGTCACCCACCCTACATTCCGCTATCGCACACCACTACTGCTCTTTCACCTCGCCCTGCTGATGCTTCTACTGCTGGTGGTGGCAGGTCGTTTGAGCTATCTCCGGGCCGAGGTGGAGGTGACTAGCGGTAGCCAATTTGCGGGCTCCTTTGATCGCAGCGAAAGTGGTCCACTGCATCAGCCAGGTTATCAACAACTGCACTTTTTGCTTCACGACTTCACCATTCACTATGCCCCAGGTATTCAGCGTGAGGAGACAGAGGCACAGATAGAGTGGCGAGATGATAGTGGACGTCGAATGAGTACGACTATCGGTGATCATCACCCCCTGCGCCTGAACGGTTATCGCTTCTACACCACACCTAACAAGGGCTTCGCCGCCCTTTTTCTCTGGCAGCCCACCGCAACGGCGAGTGCACAACGTGGAACGGTCCACTTTCCTGCATATCCCGCCCATGAGTTTCGCCAGGCGCAACGCTGGGTAACGCCCGATCTGCGGCTTGAGCTGTGGGGGCAACTCGACTTTGATGAAATACTCCTCGACCCGGAGCATCCATCACAGTTTCGCTTGCCACAACAACAGCGTCTGACTATTCGCACAAATGATAAACGCTACTCCCTGCAGCCTGGGGAGAGTATCTCCCTTCCGCAGGGGACGCTGCGATACGAAGGTTTGCGCAAGTGGATGGGATTCAAGGTCTTTTATGACTGGACGCTGCCCTGGCTGCTGGCCTGTGGTGTGGTGGCTGTCCTGTCGCTGGGGTGGCACTATTGGCGTATCTTTTCTGCAGACCCATGGTTGCGAGAGGGCAAAGAGTAGGTGGAGCGAGAACTTTTACTATTGTGGGTGGCAATAACTCTGTACGTTCTATGCGGAGTTATTGCTATCTTCTCGGTGATATTGGGTAAACGTCAGGAGAGAACCGTGTTGGCGCTGCTCGTTACGAGTTTGCTGTTACACGGGGGGGCGATCCTGCTGCGCTGGCAGCGCCTCGACCACGGCCCCTATCTCACCATGTTCGAGATCCTCTCCAGCAATGTCTGGAGTTTGCTCTTTATCTACAGTCTGGCCTACTGGAGATATCGTCCCATTAGACCGACGGCGGCAATCATCTTACCAGTTATGTTCATTATGATGGGCTGGTTGATGCTTTCCAGCCCTGAGGAGGGCCATCTACCGCCTACCTACGATACCACGTGGCTTGTTATTCATATTCTGTTCGGCAAGGTCTTTCTCGGAGCGGTATTGATCGCGGTGGGTATGGCGGTGGTGATTTTATTGCGCCACTATCATATTGGCGTGCAGCGGCTACAGCGCCTGCCGGACAACACACGTCTTGATGATCTTGCTTACCGTTTTATGGCGCTGGGAATCATCTTTGATACCCTGATGTTGATCGCCGGGGCGATCTGGGCGCAGGATGCCTGGGGACGTTACTGGGCCTGGGACAAACTGGAGACATGGTCTTTCATCACCTGGCTTACCCTCGCCTTTGCCCTGCATTTGCGTGTCACCTATCGACCAAATCCACTGCGCGGGGCGGTGCTGATTGTGATGGTCTTTATCCTCGCCTTTCTCACCTTCTTTGGTGTGCCGTTTGTGACGATGGTGCCGCATCAGGGGGCGATCTAATGGTGTCTCGTCACGACACTACGGCTAACCGCTATAGCAGACGCTGGCTCTGGCTGGCACTAACCGCCATCGGCCTCTCCGCCCTCTTTGCGATGCTGCTGGTGGTGGCCCGTACCCCACTATTGCAACAGCTCTTTGGTGGTGCCGATCTGTTCCACACCGTGCTGGTACTGCATGTTAATTTTTCGGTGCTGGTGTGGCTGCTCGCCTTTGGTGCGCTGCTCTGGTCTCTGGAGAAAGGGGGAGAGCTGCCGTTACTCGACTCGCTGGCCTTTTTGCTGGCGGTTGTCGGGGCGATATTGATCAGCCTCTCGCCGCTACTCACCCCACCACCGCAACCGGTGATGAGCAACTATATTCCTATTCTGCATAGCCCCGCCTTTCTCAGCGGGCTGTCTATCTTTGGCGTCGGAGTGGGGCTCTATGCCATGCGTCGCCTCTATTTCTCACGAGATGGTAGTGGTGCCATGGCGGCGCTACTGCTTCTCGCTGCACTGCTGCTATTTGTGGTAACTGCCCTGCGCCTGCCTGCACCGCTCGATACAGCGATGAGGTTTGAATCGCTCTTCTGGGGTGGAGGTCACCTGCTGCAGTTTGTCTACCTGATGTTGTTGCTCACCTGCTGGCAGGGGCTGCTACACCATGTGGGAGTAAAATTGGTGTTACACCGGGGGTTGATGCCGTTGGTCGTGGTGATCATGACGGCTGCGCTGCTAACAGGTCTGCTCGTTGAGCCCGGAAGTGATCTCTCACGCAGTGCCTATACCTGGCTAATGGCGCTGGGTTCGCCGCTGCTCCTTGCTTTGCCGCTATGGCGCCTGTGGTGGCATCGCAGGGCGCTCCCGATCGAGATTGTACTGTCGGTAGCACTGTTGCTTGTTGGCCTGCTCCTGGGGGCGCTGATCCGCAGTGATAACGTCACCGTGACGGCCCACTATCACGCCACCAATGCGGCGATCACAATCGCCTTTATGGGGCTGACCTATCGGCTCTTGCCGCAACTGGGTATAGGGGAGGTAAGGGCGGTGTGGGCCGCGCGACAGTTGTTACTCTATTTTAGCGGGATGGTGATCTACATTGGCGGGATGGCCCTGTCGGGGTGGCTTGATGTGCCACGGAAGGTGGCGTTGCAGGCAGAGGGGGTACAGGCCCTCTCTCTCGGTCTGATGGGGTTGGGGGGGCTGGTGGCGATCAGCGCCACCACCCTCTTTGTCCTGCTGCTGATCCAGGCAGCCCGCAGGACATCACCGGTGATTCTGGTAAAGGGGGAAGGGCATGGCACCACGTCGTGATCGGCGCCTGCTGGCGCTGGCCCTGACCGTAGGTGCGGTCGGCATAATTGGTGGTGTGGTCACCCTGCTGCCGGCGGTACAGCCACAGCAGGTATCGCGGCAGCTTGCGCAACCTCTGGTGATTGCCGATGGGGGTAGTGCGCCACAGCAACATGCCCATGATGCACGTGGTGCTGAGGTTGAGATGCGTTTTCAGCAGGCGATTGCGATGCTGCACGCCAGAGAGTACGACTACGCGGTGAAGGCGCTGCACCGGGTACTGGAGCTCTCACCGCGACTGGTCGAGGCGCACGTGAACATGGGGTATGCCCTGATCGGGCTCGGGGAGTACAAGGCGGCGCACGATTTCTTTTCCTCGGCCATTGCACTCCGCCCCGAGCAGGTGAACGCCTACTACGGACTGGCGGTTGCCCTTGAGGGGGTGGGTGACCTGGGGGGGGCGCTGGGGGCGATGCGAACCTTTATTCACCTTAGCCCCCAGGATGACCCCTTCATTCCCAGGGCGCGCGCGGCGCTGTGGGAGTGGCAGGATCGCCAGTCGAGTGAGAGCGGTGATGGCAAGAGTAGTTCGTCGGGCGAGTAGTTTGGAGTGGTCTTTTTGCACCACCGGTGCTACAGTCGAAATTTAAAAAATTTAATAATAACAATGAAATAGCGTAACTGAGAGAATGAGTAACGACCCTGAAAACAGAACCCCCGATAACAGCCAGGCGAGCGGCATTGCGGTGCGTCTGATCCGCTTCCTCTCCTCAATGCCGGTGGCGGTGACACTGCTCTGTCTGGTGGCGCTGGCCAGTACCATCGGTACCGTGCTGGTGCAGAATCGTGAGCCCGACTACTACATCGCCAATCTGGGGCCGAGCTGGTACCGGTTGCTTGATGCCCTCGATTTTTTCGATATGTACGGCTCCTGGTGGTTTATCACCATCATGACCCTGCTGGTTCTCTCAGTCAGTGCGGCGCTGCTGCGCCATGGCCCCCGTTTCTGGCACGTATCGCGTCCGCTGCAGGCGATGCGTCCCTGGCCGAAGCGGAGTGACGGCGGTTTTACCCTTGCGACACCGCTGGCCGCAGACACGCAGGCGGTAGAGGGGGTGCTGCGTCGGCTAGGTTATACCGAGTTTCGCTCCGGTGAAGAGCAGGGCAGGCCACTGTTGCTGGCACGCAAGGGGCGCTACAGCCGCCTCGGTTTCTTCTTTGTCCATGGCGGGGTGGTACTGATCTGTATCGGTGGGTTGATCACCTCGCAGCTTGGTTTTCGCGGCGTGATGAACCTGCCGGAGGCTGAGAGCGATGACAAGGTCTATGTGCAGGATGGTAACAGCTACCGCACCCTGCAGTTGCCGTTCAAGGTGCGCAACGATGACTTTGCGATCAGCTTCTACAAAACCGGTATGCCGAGTGAGTACTCCAGTCAGCTGACGCTGCACGGCGAGGATGGGGATATTATCTCCAAGCGGATTACCGTTAACGACCCGCTGCGCTATCAGGGGATCACCTTCTATCAGGCCTCCTTTGGTGATGCTGGTTCCGGTGTCAATTTTACTATCCATGACCTCACAACACCGGGATTTCCCGAACAGCGGGTGGAGAGTGCGGTACACAAGGAGCTGGAGGATGGTATGGGTCTGAAACTCACCATCAAAGAGTTGCGCCAGCACAATGTGATGAACATGGCGACCGAGGAGGGGAAGACAGACCTGCAGGATGCCGGTGCCTCGCTCGATATCCACCTCTCCTCCCCTAGTAGCGGCAACATTACCTATCGGATTTACATGGCCTATCCGCACATGCTGGCCTTTGGTCGCACCGGTGATGAGGAGATGACCTATGACAATCTCGGCTTTGCCCCGGCAGAGCGAGAGAAGCTGCAGTTGCTGGAGGCCTATCTGGCCGAGGTGGGTCAGCTAAAAGTGCGCGACCCGGACAGTAATCGTGCCGCCTTCACCCAGGCGATGGAGAAACTGCAGCTACCGCTGAGCCGTGCGACGGAGTTGGGTACAGCGGTCGCCACCGCTGAGAGTGCGCTGCGTACCCACAAGTTACCGATGCTCTTTACCTTCAGCGGCTATAAGCCGAAAATGTACACGGGATTGCAGGTGGCGCGCGACCCGGGTTCCCCACTGGTGTGGAGTGCCTGTGCACTACTGGTGATCGGCCTCTACATGATGATCTATATGCACGAGAAGCGGATCTGGGTTCGCTTCGACAGGGAGCAACAACAACTTGAGGTGTGTGCCCTGCTTTCGGGCAAAGACAAACACCCACTCAATACCACCCTGGCGCGGCTACAGCAGGAGCTGGGTAGCGCGTCGAGCACTACAGGTTGAGAAGTGAGGTAGTCAATGAATAACACAACGGTTATTAACGGAGCCCCCGTGCAGCCCCCCAGAAGTATCTGGGGTTACTGGCTGGCTATGCTGGTGCTCACCCTGGGGCTGGCGGGGTTGGCGATCACCGGTGAGGCGGACAGGCTTGCCCCCGGGATTCCCTTTATTGATCTCCTCTCCTACAAGTTGACCGGCTATGCCAACGTGCTGTTGGGTGCCGCCACCCTGCTCTATCTGGCCCACCTCTGGTTTACCCAGCCAGCGGTCGGCAAGTGGGCCACCGGGCTGGCCACCGCCGGGATGATTGGTCTGCTGGTGGCGCTGCTGACACGCTGGTTTGAGACACATCAGGTGCTGGAGGAGGGGCATGTGCCGATCAGTAACCTCTATGAGGTGACAATCTTCTTTACCGCCCTGACCACACTGATCTACCTGATCCTCGAATCGCTTTCGCGTAACCGTCATCCCGGCGCCTTTGTACTGCCTATCGTGATGGCAGGGATCGCCTTTGAGCTGTGGCTGGTGAGCCGTGGCCAGGCGGGACCACAGAATCTGGTGCCTGCACTGAAGAGTTACTGGATGCACGCCCATGTGCTGGCTAACTTTATCGGTTACGGCGCCTTTGCCGTCGCCTGCGGCGGCGGGGTGATGTATCTGGTGCGCCAGCGTGCCGAGGCGCGCGGCAACAGTGATGGCATGGTGATGCGAGTGGTGCCGGGGCTGGGTGAGTGTGACAACCTGATGTATCGTTCCATCGCCATCGGTTTTATCACCTTCACTATCGCCACGATCCTCGGGGCAGCCTGGGCCTACGATGCGTGGGGCGGATACTGGTCGTGGGACCCCAAGGAGACCTGGTCGCTGATCGTCTGGATCACCTATGCGGTCTATCTGCATCTGCGTTTTGTGAAGGGGTGGGCCGGCAGTCGCATGGCGTGGTGGGCGATCCTCGGCTTTGGCGTAACACTCTTCTGTTTTATCGGCGTAAATATGTTCCTCTCGGGGCTTCACTCTTATGGTCAACTTAGTTAAACAATTATTTCCCGTCGCCGTGGCGATGGTGGTACTCGCCTGCAGCGAGCAGGCAGAGGTGGTCGACCTTGGTCCGGTAGAGATGCCGGCTGAGCATGAGACGCTGGCCAATCCTGAACCTCAGCCAAAGGGGCCGCGTCAGGTGGTGGTGCCAGAGGAGCTGAAGGGTAAATACACCAGCGTGGTAATGAGGGTGCAACTGCCAAGGATGGTCGAGTCGGTGAGCATAGAGCTGCCACTTAACGGTGAGCCGCAGTCGGGCGATTACGGTACCCTGCGGGTGCGCGACTACCTGCCCGCCTTTCTGATCAGCGGCAATACCATCACCAGCGAGGGGCTGGAGGAGAGCAATCCCGCTATCTGGGCAGAGTGGCAACGGGATGGTCAGCCGGTCTTCGCCGGCTGGCTGTTTCGTGACTACCCAACCCTCAACCCGATGAAGCTACCGGAGCATCAGCTCATCTTCATCGGTGTGAAGTAACGGAGGGGTTATGGTGGTAAAGCGATTAGCGATAGCCATTTTGCTGCTGCCTAGCCTGCTACTAAATGGCTGTGGCGATGAGGTGAAGGTGGTGGCGCCAAAGATTGGCGAGGCGGTGGCCGATGCCCGTTTTGTCGGCCTGGATGGAGGGGATACCTCCCTGGCGGAGCATAGCGGCAAGGTGGTGATGGTTCACTTCTGGGCCACCTGGTGTGCCCCATGCCGTAAGGAGATGCCGAGCCTGGAGCGACTGGCGCAAAAACTTGATAGCAGCAGATTTGCCCTGATCGGCGTCTCGGTGGATCAGGACATTAATCTGGTGAAGGAGTTCAAGCTTAAGTATGGCATCAAGTTCGCTAACCATATCGACCTCGATATGGACGTGGCGCAGGGGCAGTTTGGTGCCAGCGCCTTTCCAGAGAGCTTCCTGATCGGCCGTGATGGCAAGCTGGTGCGCCACATGATAGGTGAACACGACTGGGACACCCCGGCGATGATGCAGCTATTTAATGACGCCTACAGTGGCGTAGAGACCCGTTCTGGGGCCTACTGGTAATGCGTACGCTGCTGGCCGCTCTGCTATGGTTGACACTCGTTAATGTCGAGGCGGGTGACCCATTTAATGGCCACCGCATCTACGGTGAACACTGCCTGCAGTGTCACGGTGATGACGGCAGTGGCCTGTTGGTTGGGATCCCAGATTTTACGCGCGGCGAGGGGTTACTAAAATCGGATCTGGAGCTGGTTGAGCAGCTCAAGCGCGGTGTGGGCACAATGCCCGCCTATCAGGGGCTGCTTAGTGAGAATGAGCTGGCCGATGTCATTACCTACACAAGAACCCTGCAATAAATTCCACGAGGGGAGAGGATGAGAGGCAAGATAACTGGCGTTGTTGTGCTGGCGTTGCTGCTATTTGGTTGTAGTGACGATGTCACCGAGTTGCCACCACAACAGGGTGGTGAGGTGAAAGCCGTTGCCCCAACCCAGGCTGCGGTGCGCTATAAACTGCTCGATACCTTTAATGTCGGTGAGAGTGTGGTGGCGCGCTCGTTGGCGCTGGAGGCGGCGACAAATACCCTCTGGGTGGGCACCTCGGGTGGGGTGATGGAGATCGACCTGACCACCCTGCAGCCGCGTAACACCTATACCCGTGACCACGGCCTGGCCAATGAGTATGTCTTCGGTATCTTTGTCGATTCACAGGGCAACAAGTGGTTCGGCACCAATGGCGGGGGTGTCTCACGCTTTAAGGGCGGGGAGTGGAAGACCTTCTTCCCGATGCACGGTCTGGCCGATTACTGGATCTACACCTTCACAGAGCAGGCCGACGGTACCCTCTGGATCGGTACCTGGGCCGGCGCCAACAGCTACGACCCGAAGAGCGAAACCTTCAACACCTATGTGAAGGAGTTGATCAACGAGTGGGTCTACGGCCTCGATATCGACTCAAAGCAGCGTGTCTGGTTCGGTACCGAGGGCGGGGTCTCGATGTTTGATGGTAAGCAGTGGCGCGAGTGGAGCCACGACGATGGGATGGGAGCGCCAAATAGCGAGGCACTGCCTGCCAGTACCAATACCGGACTCGGTACCCGCTCGCGGCACGACCTGACCACCCTGCAGCTCGGCTCGAGAACCTATAATCCCAACTACGTCTTTTCCGTGCTGGTCGATGAGAGGGACCATGTCTGGGTGGGCACTTGGGGTGGCGGGGTTTCGCGTTTCGACGGCGAGAAGTGGCACAACCTGACAACTGCCGATGGCCTGGCGGGGAATATCGTCTACAGCATCGAACGTGATCGGGAGGGGGCCTTCTGGTTTGGTACCGATGCGGGGTTGTCGCGTTACGATGGCAGCAACTGGCAGAGCTTTAACACCGGCAACGGGCTGGCCGGCAATCATGTCTATGCAATTCAGCTTAGTACTGGCGGTGAGATTTGGGCGGCGACACAGGGTGGTGTCTCACGCCTCGGTACACAGCAGTAGATAATAAAGAGTGGTAAGGGGGAAAGATGAATATTGATATGAAGGGGGCGGCGATCATCGCCGTTGCCACCGCGGGGATCGCTGCCGGTGCCTATACGCTGGGTAAACAGCAGGGGGGCAATAAAGGGGTAACGCCACAGGCGAGCGCTCCATTGAGCAGTGCCCCGGCGCCACAGGTGGCGACGGGACTTCCCTCCGCCCACCCTAGCATCGATGCCCCGGCAGCCACTGGAACGGCCACCGCGGGGGCCGACCCCAACGCAGCGTTTACCCACTTTCGCGTAGGCAATCGCAACGTAAAGAGTATCTATGCCGATGGCGATCTGATGTGGATCGGTACCTCCGGTGGGGTGATCCGCTACGATGTCAAAACTGATCAATACAAGCTCTTCGACAACCGCAGTGGTCTGCTCTCAAACGGTGTCTTCTATGTTGGAAAACTGGGTGAGCGGATCGCCATCGGTACCTATGGTGGCGGTCTCTCGCTACTCGATCCGCGGACCGAGCAGTGGAGTAACTACAATGTCCCCCATGGCCTCGCCGATGCCTTTGTTTACGAAGTGCTTGAGGCCGCCAATGGGGATCTCTGGATTGCCACCTGGTCGGGTGCCAATCGCATTCGTGGCGGCAGGCTGGATGATCGAGGCGCATGGGATACCTACACCGTTGAGAACACCTCAGGTGGTCTGCCCAATGACTGGGTCTACGGGCTTGATGAGGGGCCGGATGGTACCATCTGGCTCGGTACCGAGGGGGGGCTGGCCCGATTTAAAGATGGCAAGTGGGAGAACTGGCAGCACGCAGATGGTCTGGGTGAGAAATACGATCTGGTGAAGGGGGATATCCAGTTCACTAACGACCCGGGCAAGGCCTCCAGCCACCATGCGCGGCAGAAGAGTGAACAGGGGCTGGAGAATGTCGATATCGCCTATAACCCCAACTACATCATCTCAATGGCGGTAGATAAAGAGGGTGTGGTCTGGTGCGGCACCTGGGGGGGCGGCCTGGCCCGCTTTGACAACGGTAAGTGGAGAAACTTCACCGTAAAGGATGGCCTGCCCGCTAACCACATCTTTATGTTGCGTGAGGATGAGGCGGGCCAGCTCTGGGTGGGTACCAGCGGTGGTCTGGTCGCCTTTAAAGAGGGGCAATCGAAAGTCTACACCACTGCAGATGGACTCTTTTCCAACAACGTCTTCTCCATGGCGGAGGGGCCAAACAACAGTCGCTGGGTCGGCAGTTACGGCGGTGTTGCCCGTATCGTTGCGTTGCAGTAATCCCACAAAAGAGAGACCGCACCGATGGTGCGGCCTTCTGGTTTATCGAGAGACTCCTTTACTACTTCTCCGGCTTGATGCCGGCAAAGCCCTCCTCCTTTTTCATCGCATAGGGACGAAAGATCTCAACCTTGCCGTAGAATTGGTCAACCACATAGATCCTACCATCCTCATCCACATCGATCCCCGCCAGCAGACCGAACTTGGCGGGTTCATTGACCTCACCTCTGCCGCCGATAAACATCAACAGCTCACCACTATTATTAAAGATCTGAAAATTGCTGAAGGAGGCGTCGGTAACGTAGATATTCCCCTCACCATCGACCGCAAGCCCTTTGGGACGGGCAAACTGACCAAAGCGAATCCCCACCTCACCAAAGGTGGAGTGGAACTTGTCGTTTTCATCAAAGCGCTGCACACGGAAGTTTCCGCTATCCATGATGTAGGTGTTGCCTTTGGCATCAGCATCGATCATTAGCGGTAGATTGAACTCCCCCTCTTCGACTCCGCGTTTACCGATGGTAGCAAGGCGTTTGCCGCTGTTGGCATCGTAGACCTGCACGCGATGGTTCTGACTACTTACCCCGCCGGTATCTACTACATAGACCCTTGAGCCGGAGACGGCAAGACCCGCCGGGCGATCGAGATCGGCCTTGCCGGCAAAGGCACGCAGGTAGTTACCATCGGCGCTGTAGACGGCGACGCGATGAGCTCCATTGTCGAGTACAAAGACCTCTCCGTTTTCCGCCACATCAATGCCGATCGGTTTAAACAGCGCCCCCTTACCTTCGGTGCCAAAGATTTTGAAACGCTTTCCAGGAATGTCAAACATCACCACACCACGGTGAATGGTATCGCTGACGTAGACGCGTCCCTGGTGTACTGCTACATCGTACGGTTTAGCCAGCCCTTTGACCTTTTTACTCTGACCGGTGGCAAAGAATTTGAATTTATCAGCACTACTCAAACCTTCGACATCGGCACTACTCATCAGGGTGCGATCATAGATGTAGCGAGGTGTCTCCGGTTCGGCAGGGAATATCGGTGGCTCAAACTCCTTTTGCGGGGCTGCACAACCTGCTGCCAGCAGGATGAGAAGTAATGATAGCGGGCCGATAGATTTTCTTAGTTGGTATGGCAGGTTATGCATAGTGTCTCCCCCTCTGTGCGTAACATCATCGGTGAATCCGGGTTGTGAATATCGTGACAGGTGGCGCACTCGATGTTCCCGTCAAACAGTTTTACCCCGTTTTTAAATCCCTGTGGTGAGTCTGCGGCACGAAATCCCTTGATGCTGAGATCCAGGCCGGCATAACGAATAGAGATGGGGTGGTCGTTTCTTAAATCAGTTCCTATTGCCTTCATCTTTATGTTGTGTGCTACCGCGCCATCATGACACTTACCGCAGCTTTGCAGGTTATCGGCATCACTAAGCCGCATATGTAGTGACATATCAATGCCACTCTGCCAGCTTTGCGGCTTATGTATCACCCGGTCAACAGCCAGCGTGCCGTCGTGACAGGAGAGGCAGAGCAGGCTTATGTCATTGGGGCGACTCGGCGTGGAGTCAAAATTGCGGCTGCTGTAGAGTTCGTACTTAGTGGTGTCGGGACGGACCCGGTTCCATCCGGCGATCTGCCCAGGCACTGGTGCTGCGAGCTCTTTTTCTGGCGGCAGGTGACAATAGACGCAGGCATTTTCAAAATCGCTGTATGCCACACCTTCCATTGCGGCTGCGCCGGCACGTTGGTTAAGTGTGGTCAGGTCATGTTTTGACCCCAGAATTCGGTTCATGTCGGCGGTGTCTGCGGCGGTTGCGGACGTGATGAATAGCGTGCATATTACCGCCGCTGCAGTACCCGCTCTTCTCCTGCGCAGGGGGCGATTAATATCCGAGAAGAACCTTTGTGTATGCAAATGAGAGTGCCTCATCCGTGCAATCAATGGGGAGGCTCTCTCCATCACAATGCAGGAAATTTCTACGGCAACCTCTACAATCAATCCCTGCTCAATTGAGGCCGTTCGCAGCGTCTCTCTTACGACGGTGAGCGCCTCACGCGCTATTGAGGTAACCTTACGCTTTAGACTCCATATAGTCTGGTATACTATACCAACATAAATAATAATGCCATTGAGTCACAACCGATTACTAACATTATGATTTCACTATCTACATCGGCAAAATGGCTGCTTGCTATAGGCGTGTTGCTCTCTACCAGCCTCGCCTATGCTGAGGAGAAGAACGGGACCAACGCCCCCCTGCTCTACCACAACTACTGTTCGGTCTGTCATGGTGATCGTGGCAACGGGCAGAGCAAGGCCAATATGGCACTCAATCCGCCACCACGTGACTTTGGTTCAGCCTCCTCCAGGCGTGAGTTGACACGCGAGCGGATCATTCATGCCATTGCCAACGGGCGACCCAATACTGCAATGGTCGGATGGAGCAGTCAGCTTAGTGGGAAGGAGACCGCGGCGCTGGCCGATTATTTGCTGGAGAACTTTATCCACCCGCAGGATGTGGTGGCAAAACACCCAGGAAAGTCGATCTATGAGCAGAACTGCGCAGTGTGTCATGGTGATTACGGCAGTGGCGGGCGCTGGACTACGGGGATGAATATTCAGCCGCGGGACTTTACCTCGGAGCGCGGCCGCAGCCTGAGCCGCGAGACGATGCTCGATGCGGTTCGTAATGGCCGTCCCGGCACGGCGATGGCACCGTTCCGCGATCAGCTCTCGGCCGAGCAGATGGGCGATGTGGTCGACTACATCCGTGTCGCCTTTATGTCACTGCCCGAAGAGATTGAGGGGCTATCCGGTACCTACGCGCACGGTAAGGTGGCGCCGGCGGACAGTTCCACCTCAAAGGAGGCTGAAAAGCCCGTCAATATGAATGCCCCAATGCCACGCGGACTTAAGGGGAACCTGGTAGCTGGGCGCGACTTCTACATGGGCAACTGTTTTACCTGTCATGGGGTGAAGGGTGACGGCCAGGGGCCACGCGCCTATTTCATTCGCCCCAAGCCGGCCAACTTTTTCGATGAAAAGTACCAGCAGGGATTTAACCGAGAGGCGATCTTCAACGCCATTCGTGATGGCAAGCTGGGTACCGAGATGCCCGCCTGGGGCAAGGTGCTGAATGAGCAGCAGCTCGCCGATATCACCGAGTTTGTCTTCCGTGCCTACATACAGCGCGATCAGGGCGTCATCAGTGGTGAGGAGAAAAAAAAAGAGTAGCGACTGAGGAGGCGGCGGTACGCCATGAGCGCGGCCGTCACATCTACAACTTCCGCTGCTACTATTGTCACGGCTACTCCGGTGACGCGAAAACCCTCGCCACCACCTTTCTCGCCCCGCCACCGCGCAACTTCAGCGCTACCCCTCTGGATGTAGTGAGTCGTGAGCAGATGCTGGATGCGGTGCGCAACGGCCGCCCCGGTACGGCGATGAAGTCGTTCAGCAATATGCTCACCCCTGAAGAGGAGGGGCTGGTGGTCGACTTTATCCGCCGCGAGTTTATGGAACAGGGGGCGATGAATACCCGCTACCACACCGCCGAGAATGGCTGGCCCGACCACCAGCGCTATAAGGTTGCCTACCCCTTTGCCCTTGGCACCCTCGCGTTAGACACCCCGGACGGGGAGTTGAGCGAGGAGCAGCGGCGCGGCAAGCGGCTCTTTCTTACCAGTTGTATCAGCTGCCATGACCGTGCCCGGGTCAATGAAGAGGGAGAGGTATGGGACAGACAGGCGGTCTCATTTCCGCGACGTCACTATTCGCACCGCGATGAGAATCCTGCCCCTACCCCTGATACGCTAACAGGCGCTACCCCTTACGCGATTCATGATATCCCCCCCAGGCTGGAGGGGTTGAGTGAAGAGGAGAGGGAGGGAGAGCGCCTGTTTCAGGCTAACTGTGCCTTCTGTCACGCGGCCGACGGCACCGGTAAGAACTGGATTGGCACCTTTCTGGAGCCCCATGCGCGTGATCTGACCGATCCGCAGATTATGGGTAGTATGAGCCGCGAGCGGATGCGAATGACGATTGAGGAGGGCTTGCCCGCTACCTCAATGCCTGCATGGAAACAGGTGCTCTCGAGCGAAGAGATCACCGCGATAATCGCCTACGTTAACCTCGCCTTTCATCCCCTGCGCAATTAGGCGTAGCAACGTATAATGATGAGAGCAACCAAATAAACAGACAGAGAGTCCTATGCAGAGTCATATCGCACTTGCCATCACATTTCTCTTTTATGCAGGAGCTGCTTTGGCCGAGGAGGATAACGACATCTCTCCCCCGCCACTTCAGTCTGAGTCTGCCGAGGAGGTCTACAACCAGGTAGAGGAGGAGTTGGGAGAGGAGCCGGTCACGATCAGGAGGAGAGGCGAGGTGACAATTGAGGAGTACCGTCGCAATGGGCGACTCTACATGGTGAAGATCATCCCCGGAAAGGGAGTACCCTACTATTTGATCGACAGTGATGGTGACGGCTCACTGGAGACGCGACGCAATTCTCTGGATGACCCTGAGGTGGTCAAGTGGCGCCTCTTTAGCTGGTAACAAAACGATTTTTTTCCCATTGACTATGTCTTTCCGCCGTCCAGGCGGATAAGATTACGCCACACCAATAACCCGACCAATTCGTTATGTCTGTCTACACCCTGGTGGAAAGGGACGAACTTGAAACCTTCCTGCAGAACTACTCGCTCGGCGAGCTGGTGGAGTATGAGGGGATCAGCGCCGGTATCGAGAATACCAACTATTTTGTCACCACCAGTGAACAGCAGATGGTCCTCACCCTGTTCGAAAACCACACTGCGGAAGAGTTGGGCTACTTTCTCGACCTGATGGCGTTCCTCGCTGAACACGATGTCCCCAGTGCCCACCCGCTGGCCGATAATCAGGGGAACTATCTGCGTGAGTTGAACGGCAAGCCAGCCGCCCTGGTCATGCGCTTGAGTGGCGGTGTTATTGATGAGCCGAGTGTGGCCCAGTGTGCGGCAATCGGTAAGGCGCTGGCCCACCTCCATGTGGAGGGGCAGCAGTTTGCTGGACGGCGCGACAACGATAGAGGCCCACGCTGGTGGCGAACCACCCGCGATGCAGTCTATGAGTGGATGAGCGGGGATGAGCAGGCGCTCCTTGAGGAGGAGCTGAGCTTTCAGACCTCGCACCGCTTTGACACACTGCCACGTGGGGTGATCCACGCCGACCTTTTTCGTGACAACGCCCTGTTTGCTGGCGATATCCTGACCGGTCTTATCGACTTCTACTACGCCTGCAACGATGTACTGCTCTACGATGTGGCGGTTACCGTCAATGACTGGTGCAGTAATGAAGAGGGTAGTATGGATGAGACCAGGGCATCAGCACTGCTTGGGTCCTACTACGGGGTTCGCCCTATCAGTGAGGCTGAGGAGCAGGCGTGGCCGGTGATGTTACGTGCTGCGGCGCTGCGCTTCTGGTTATCTCGACTGCAGGATATGCACTTCCCGCGTGAGGGGGAGCTTACCCACATCAAGGATCCGAAGGTATTTGAGCGCATCCTTTGTCAGCGCAAGGCGGCAGGGAGTGATCTCAATCGTCTCTGGCACCAGGGGTAGTGCCGGGGTTATCAACAGTCTGATGTGGTGAGGCAATACGGGAGTGATCTCTGCGCTCACATCTGAATGAGGTTATTTTATTTAAATAATCAATAAGTTATAGCTTGCACCCTGTGTCAGAGCACTGGCACGACGCCCATCCCCTCCTCATATTGTTCACTTTTCGTGCAACAGAAAGGTCGAGATCCCCACTTTTTGAACCAAATGGTGCGATGAGAGCGATATAACGTCGTGATAGCGGCACTGACCAGCCGGGTCCAGTTGGTAGGTTAATAATGGGGTGAATAGTGGCTAATACATTGAAATTCTAAGGAAATAATTTTATGCACAAAAACTGTGGATAAGTTTGTGGATTAATGGTGTGAATCATGCGATGTGCCCTGTAATAGCTTCCGTCTGAACAGAATGACGATTTTTTATACAAGAAGACAAATCCAATAATATTCAATTAGTTATATTGTTTTTGTAGCGTTGGACAGGGTTATTTTACACCAACAGGAAACGATATCGCGCAATGTTGCTGAAATGTGCATAAGGGGTTCTGTGAGTCAATAGCAGAGTGAAATAAATTTAACGATTTAACAAAAATAGCTGCGGTGGGCAGTTGTCATGTTGTTGTAGGAGAAACACCGACACTTACGACGAAATGCCACCCTCTTCATCAACATATATCGCTAACTTGTTGTCGTATCGTGAGTTTCCCTGTTATCCACATATTTTGTGGATAACTCTGTGGACATAATGGGAAAATAGCCGTGGAACAGGCATTGTTATGCGTTATGTGACAAATTGATTACAATCTACGCAGTATATTTAATTTATTTAAATCAATGGGTTATAGGTGGTGAATGATTTTTCAAGGGGTGAGTAAGCACTATCTTTTCAGCCCTATTGACACCACTATCGCGAGTGTGAATAAACTCGGTCTAAATCCCTCTCAACAGGTGACTTCCCCTGTTGTCCCCCCTTCTCTACAATGGCCCTCCTTTTCCCTTAACGTAAGAATGGATACGGCGTCCCGGTGGATAGAGTCATCCAGCAAATCGAACGCATCAGCGAGTGGACGGGCCGCCTGGTCGCAGGGCTGACCTTTATTATGGTCCTGGTCACCTTCAAGGTGGTTGTTCTACGCTATGTTTTTGACCTCGGTTCCATCGCCCTGCAGGAGTCGATCACCTACATGCACGCTATGGTCTTTATGCTGGGGGCGGCCTATACCCTGCGTCACGAGGGGCACGTGCGAGTCGATATCTTCTACCGCCGCTTTGGGCCACGAGGGCGCGCCTGGGTTGATTTGCTGGGGGTAGTGTTGCTGCTGATGCCTGTCGCCACCTTTGTTATCTGGAGCAGCTGGGATTACGTGGCCAGTAGCTGGGTACAGCCCGATGGCAGCCGAGAGGGTTCGCGCGAGGCGGGTGGTCTGCCGCTGGTCTTTCTACTGAAGAGCGTGATCCCTCTTATGGGGCTGCTGCTGCTGCTACAGGGGATAGCCATGGGGTTGCGGGCGTTTTCTGTTCTAAATGGGCGCGTCGAGTCGCAGGATGGGGCCGATGGCGCCTGAAATGATAGCGTTGCTACTCTTTGCCGTTGTCTGCCTCGTTCTGATGGCGGGTTACCCGGTCGCCTTCTCGCTGGCGGGAACAGCACTCATCTTTGCCGTTGCAGGTGAGGCGGCAGGGGTGTTTGATGCCAATATTCTCATGGCACTGCCCAACCGCCTCTATGGCATCATGACCAATGAGACCTTGATCGCCGTGCCGCTCTTTGTCTTCATGGGGGTAATGCTGGAGCGTTCACGTGTGGCGGAGGAGTTGCTGGAGACGATGGCGGCTCTGTTTGGCCCATTGCGTGGCGGGCTTGGGATCTCGGTCACCCTGGTGGGGATGCTGCTCGCTGCCAGTACCGGCATCGTCGGTGCCACTGTGGTCACCATGGGGCTGCTCTCCCTGCCGACGATGATGAAGCGAGGCTATAGCATTCCCCTGGCCACAGGGACCATCTGCGCCTCCGGTACTCTGGGGCAGATCATCCCTCCTTCGATTATCCTGATCCTGCTGGGTGATGTGCTTGCCTCCGCCAATCAGCAGGCGCAGCTAGCGATGGGCAATTTCTCCCCCGATACCGTCTCGGTAGGTGACCTCTTCGCCGGGGCGCTGATCCCCGGTCTGCTGCTGGTGCTGTTTTACATCATCTACCTGATAGGAATGGCCTGGTTCAGGCCGGAGACAAGCCCGGCGATCCCCGCCGCAGAGCGCAGTGGGTACGACAGGTCACTGCTTTGGCGAGCCATCAAGGTGTTGCTGCCACCGCTCGGGCTTATCGTCGCGGTGCTGGGCTCCATTCTGGCCGGTGCTGCCACCCCTACCGAGGCCGCTTCGGTAGGTGCTGTTGGTGCCATCCTCCTCGCGGTTGCGCGCAATGCCTTTAACAGGGAGACGTTGCAGGAGGTGATGACCTCAACGACGCGTATCACCTCAATGGTCTTTCTCATCTTTATCGGTGCCTCGCTCTTCTCGCTGGTGTTTCGTGGCTACGGCGGTGATGAACTGGTCAAGGCGCTGCTGAGTGATCTGCCCGGTGGCGTATTTGGCGCGGTGGTGGTGGTGATGGTGATTATGTTCCTGCTCGGTTTTATTCTCGACTTTATCGAGATCACCTTTGTCGTGGTGCCTATTGTCGCCCCGATCCTGCTGATGATGGGGCTAGACCCCGTCTGGCTCGGTGTGATGATCGCCATCAACCTGCAGACCTCCTTCCTCACCCCCCCCTTCGGCTTTGCCCTCTTCTATCTGCGTGGCGTCGCCCCAGCCGAGGTAAGCACTGTCGATATTTACAGAGGTGTTGCGCCGTTTATTGTGATCCAGTTATTCGCACTGGCGGCGCTGGGGGCATGGCCTGAGCTGGCAACATGGTTGCCGGGGGTGGTGTATGGGGAGTGAGGTGACAGGATGGGGCACATAATGTGACCCACCCTGTAAGTTGACTGTTATGGTATTGCCGCGATGGTGGCGCTGGTTAATTCATCGGTGTTGGTGACTTCTACAGTTCCACCGATGACCGGGACGGTATAGGTAGCATGGAGTATCGATTTAACCACACCAACACTTTCATTTACCCAAACCGTATTCGTTGTAGTTATATCAAGTGTGTTGGGGGTGAAGGTAGCATCAAATACCATCTTGGTGGTTGAATAGCTACCGGCGGGAACCGTAATGGTTTCAGTTACCGCGGGGCTATTCATAAGTAGAGTCATGGTGCCATCCGTTACGGTAGGATCGACGTAATTGACATTAAAAAGGTAAGCCTGTCCCACAGTGGCTGAAGGGCAGAGGCGCATGGCTGGTACGTGCGTTGTAGTGGCATCCAGAGTGGTTCCTGTATATTCCTTGGTGTCGGTAAGTTCCAGAACGGTTGGTGTGCTGGTTTGGGTATGGATGGCTGAATAGGCAGCATTAAAAGTGTCAGTGGTTTTCATCGTGACGACATCTCCAGTGACACCTGTGACCGTGCGCGTTAAGTCATAGTTTTCGCTGGCGCTGGTGAGATTTAGGATACTGAGAATTAGATTTGTTATAGTTGGGTCACCTATACTGGACGTTTGTACAGACGTATGTCTGTATATCAGCTGATCACCAACCGTATATGTGGGGCAGTTAAGACTTATGACGGGGTTGCCACCACCACCACCACCACCACCACCACCACCACAGGCACTCAATACCAGCGTACTTACAAGGGTAAGGAATGATTTTGATAATGTTTTCATAGTGTTCTCCCTGTTATTCAGTCTTGGACCCGATTCTATCCATCCGTACGACCTCGCAAGGTAGACCTGTAGGCACAGTACAACAGGAGTTCATACTACTCCTGAATCACGATTACGCAAATAGAGTGTGATGCAAAGTAAATGGACGACAGGGCGCAGCAGAGTAGTCGGTAAAGTCTTATCTTATAAGTTGGTTGCTGATTAAGCTGCGAATAGTCGTTGGCTTTTCTGCCCCCCCCAACTCACCGTGCAGACAATAGTCGATCGAGTTTCCTAGTTCACGTTGCACTTTTAATGATGTTCTGGCTGGAATCATGCCTGCTCGGTTAGCACTGGTGGAGACTATGGCTCCACCAAAGGTATTGCATAGATATTGTACTAATTGATGTGAAGTGACCCTGACCGCAACGGTTGTGTGGGAGCCACGTATCCACTCGGGGCACTTTTCGCTGGCGGGGATCAGCCAGGTGTTTGGGCCGGGCCAGGTTTCATCCAGTCTGGATTGATACTCTGCGGCAATGGGCTGTATGTAGGGTTGAAGTTGTTTGATACTGGCGGCAATGAGGATCATCCCCTTCTGCCAGGGACGCTGCTTTAATGACAACAGCCGTTCGACCGCCTCAGGGTTCAGTGGGTCGCATCCGAGACCGTATACCGCCTCTGTAGGGTAGGCGATGATACCACCGTCCTTGAGTACACGTGCGGCCTCTCGAATGTGGTAAGGGGTTGCCACGGTGTTATCGGTCTATTCGGAATCGGCCTCTTCGGCCTCCTCCCGCTCAAAGGGTTCTGTGAAGCCGCACTCTTTCTGTGGACAGACCTTTTCTGTTCCCTTGCGCTTGGTGGTCTTGATGGTGAGGATCGGCCAGCCGCAGTCGGGACAGGGCTCATCCACTGGTTCGTTCCACACGGCATAGTCGCAGTCGGGGTAGGTGGAACAGGAGAAGAAAATTTTGCCGCGGCGTGACTTGCGGCGCACCATCGTCCCCTTGTTGCATTGTGGACATTTGACACCGGTGTCCTGTGGTTGCTCCAGAGGTTCGATGTGTTTGCAGTTGGGATACGCCGAGCAGCCGATAAACTTGCCGTAACGTCCCTCACGGATCAGCAGTGGTGAGTCGCATTCGGGACAGCTACGCCCCTCTACCACTTCAGGCTCGGCGCGTTTCTGTTCGCCGTCAACGTTGCGGGTGTAGCTACAGTCGGGGTATCCGGTACAGGCGACGAAGCGGCCACGCTTGCCGAGCTTGGTGACCAGTGGATTGCCACACTCGGGGCAGTTTTCATCCATCGCTTCTTCGGTGACATCCCTGCGTGAGACGCTGCTCTCCTTATCGACTACCAGCTCCTTGAACGGGCCCCAGAACTTTTTCATCAGGGGAATCCACTCCTCCTCGCCGCGGGAGACGGCGTCGAGTTCGTCTTCAAGCTTTGCAGTAAAGTCGTAGTCCACATACTGGGTGAAGTGCTGGGTGAGAAATTTGTTCACCACACGCCCCACATCGGTAGGGATAAAGCGGCGCTTATCCATCTCGACATACTCGCGGTTCTGCAGTGTAGAGATGATCGAGGCATAAGTTGATGGACGACCAATTCCGTGCTCCTCCAGCGTCTTTACCAACGAGGCCTCCGAGAAGCGTGGTGGCGGCTCGGTAAAGTGCTGTTCAGGGCGGATCTTGAGCAGCTCGATCTTCTCCCCCTCGAGCATCTTTGGCAGCAGTTTATTCTCCTCCTTCTTCTCCTTGGCATCGTCCACCGACTCCTGGTAAACAGCCATGAAGCCGGCGTGGACGATGGTGGAGCCGTTGGCACGCAAGATGTTGCCCTTGCCTGCACTGAGGTCGACCGCTACGGTATCCAGGGTGGCGTGGATCATCTGGCAGGCAACGGTGCGCTTCCATACCAGCTCATAGAGACGAAACTGATCCTTGGAGAGGTGCGACTGGATCGACTCGGGCACCCGCTTAACCGAGGTGGGACGGATCGCCTCGTGAGCCTCCTGGGCGTTCTTCGACTTGGTCTTGAAGATGCGCGCCTCGTCGGGCACATTGTCGGTGCCGTAGCGCATGCCGATAAACTCACGCATCTCCTCCAGGGCATCCTGAGAGAGGGTGACCGAATCGGTACGCATATAGGTGATAAGACCCACGGTCTCGCCACCGATGTCGATCCCCTCATAGAGCTGCTGTGCGGTACGCATGGTGCGCTGCGCCGAGAAACCAAGCTTGCGCGACGCCTCCTGCTGCAGGGTGGAGGTGGTAAAGGGGGCGGCGGGGTTACGTTTGCGCTGCTTCTTGGTCACCGACTCAACGGTGAGTTTACCCTCAGCCCCGGCGAGCAACGCAGCCTCCACCACGTCGGCCCGTTCACTGTTGTTGATAGTGAACTGCTCAACCTTCTCGCCTTCAAACTGCATCAGTTTGGCGCTGAAGTTCTGCGCCGCCTTGGTGACGTCGGCCTCGACGGTCCAGTATTCCTGTGGCTTGAAGGCCTCGATCGCCTCTTCACGTTCGACGATCATCCGCAGGGCGGGTGATTGCACCCGCCCTGCGGAGAGGCCGCGGCGGATCTTCTTCCACAACAGGGGGGAGAGGTTAAAACCGACCAGATAGTCCAGTGCACGACGTGCCTGTTGTGCGTCGATGAGGTCCATAGAGAGTTCGCGCGGATTCGCTACCGCCTCCTGGATCGCCTTCTTGGTCACCTCGTGGAACACTACCCGGCCTACAGTTTTGTCTTTCAATAGCCCTCGCTTACCCTTGAGGATCTCGTAAAGGTGCCAGGAGATCGCCTCACCCTCGCGGTCCGGGTCAGTGGCCAGATAGAGGGCGTCGGCCTTGCGTAGTGCCTTGACGATGGCGTCGACATGTTTGGCGTTTTTGTCGATCACCTGATATTTCATCGAGAAGTCGCTGTCCGGATCGACGGCGCCTTCCTTGGGAAGCAGGTCACGTACGTGGCCATAGGAGGCGAGTACCTCGAAATCTTTACCGAGATATTTCTTGATGGTCTTTGCCTTGGCCGGCGACTCTACGATTACCAGATTTTTGCTCATACGATTCACTAGAAAAAATGCCCGCGTTCCAGCGGGCATTGTGGGCTATTTTTCCCTGAGAAGATTAGTGTAGCTGTGCTACCACCTCATCAAGTACCAGATCCTCCATCCATGCCACGGCCGCCTCCTGACCAGGCTGATTGAACAGCACCATCAGGATCACCCACTTGAGCTGGTCGAGATCGACCTCATCGCTCTCCAGCGCCATGACCCGATCGATCACCATCTCGCGGGTGGCGTGATCCAGTACACCCATCTGCTCAAGGAAGAGGATAAAGCCGCGGCAGTCTGCATCAAGTTTCTCCAGCTCACGCTCGGAGTAGATGCGAAACG
Organism: Chromatiales bacterium; assembly: GCA_029879245.1. Lineage (GTDB taxonomy): Bacteria > Pseudomonadota > Gammaproteobacteria > Thiohalomonadales > Thiohalomonadaceae > JAPHSX01. Next base: position 50,090 of record JAOUQQ010000004.1, read on the forward strand.
ACTGTTGCGGTGCGCTGGGCTGTACCGAATCATTGCCTGCGAAGGTGAGTGATTCCAGCCAGTCGAAGGCCTTGCCGATCTCGGTACGCTGAAAGCCGACATCGATGAGCTCCTGCTGCAACGAGTCGCGATCCTGCTCCAGCTCACCATCATCATACATGTAGTTCTCAAAGAGGTAGATCAGGATTTCAAATACGTCTTGCTTCATCTCACGCTCTCTTGGTGGTTCGGGTATAGCCACCAGCTGTGGCCTCCACGTAACCTTGCAGTTCCAGTATTAACAGCATGGAGGAAACCGCCTCCGCCGTCAATCCACAGCGTTCTATCATCTGATCAACGCTGGTCGGTTCGTGGCCGACGGCCTGCAGCAGGATGAGGTACTCGCTCTCCAGTGTGTTATGAGGAGACTGATGTGTGTTGGCGTCCTTATCACCCTCGACAAGTATGGAGTGAAGTTGTGGTGCGAGCTCCTCAAGGATGTCAGTGGTGCACTCAACCAGTTTTGCCCCCTGTCGGATCAGCTGATGGCAACCGCGGGCCAGCGGGTTGTGGATGGAGCCGGGGATGGCGAAGACCTCTCTTCCCTGATCTGCGGCAAGGCGGGCGGTGATGAGAGAGCCGGAGCGTAGTGCGGCCTGAACTACCAGAGTCCCGAGGGAGAGACCGCTAATGATGCGGTTGCGCTTGGGAAAGTTACCCGCCTGGGGTGGGGTACCGGGTGGAAACTCAGAGAGCAGGATACCGCCACCCTCAATGATTGCGTGGGCCAGCTCGCGATTGCTCGACGGGTAGACCCGATCCAGTCCGGTACCGGCAACGGCAATGGTTTGGCCGCCACCATCCAGTGCCCCCTGATGGCTGGCGGTATCGATACCCAGTGCCAGTCCACTGGTGATCACTATACCGGAGGCGGCCAGGGCGCGGGCAAAGTCGTGGGCTGTTTCACGACCACTGGCATCGGGGTTACGGGAACCGACCATCGCCAGTTGTGGAGAGGCAAGAAGTCCGGGGTCACCTCGCAGGAAGAGCAGGGGGGGGGCATCAAAGGTGTCACGCAGCAGTGATGGATAGTGCTCGTCTGCGAGGGTGAGAAGGTGACAGCCAGGCTGTCCCAGCCACTTAAGGTCGTTATCGACGGCTTGCCAGTTGGGGTTTTTTAGATATCCCCTCAGTTGTTCGCTGTCGCACAGAGAGGGGGAGTCGAACAGGTGTTGCGGGTTTTCAAACCGTTCTAGAATCTGGCGGAAGCGAACAGGCCCGACACCGGGGGCTCGCAGCAGGGCGAGCCAGTAGCGATTCTGTTGCGGTGCCTCGCTCATGTTTATGCCACCTCCCTGTGGCTGAACATTACTGCTAAGGGTTGGTAACCTCGTCCATTACACGCATGGTACGGGTGGACTCCATGATAAGCGCATAGCTGACCCGGTCAAAGACGCGGAAGACCATCGCCAGACCGGCGCGCTCTGTTGGCAGGGTAACCGATGCGTTGCCGGCAACCGTATCCTGAACAGTGTCCCCCTTTCTGTTAATCGCAAGCACATGCCCGGTACGAATGTCATCCTGACGACCAAGATTGATCACGACGACCTGAAACTGGCCGACCATACTCACCCCACCAGGTGCGGCTATGATGCGTCCCTTCACCTGCTTCTCCGGGGCACGAGGGATAAAGTTGTGCGGGATGATTTCGTCCCCCTTGGGGATCAGGCGATCACCACGCAGGATCTCACGGCTGCTCTGGATGATCTCCAGAGTAACCGGGTCGCCGGCACGGGTGAGTCTCCCCTCCCCGACGTAGATCGCCTCATAACCGAGGATGTCACCCCGATCATCCGGATTGCGATAGACCTCACCGGAGCGGACGATGAGATAGTTGCTCTGCAGCTCGTTCTCCTTAAATCCACGTGCATAGACCTTGAAGCCATCACCAGAGAGCAGGCGATGATCATCGTTATCCATTACGTAGGGTGCCTTCTCCAGCTCATCTTCCCCAACTACGCGGGGGCGGCTGAGGAAGGGACCGATGGCATTGATAGAGATGGTGGGGATCGCATCTTCCAGGCCAACTTCGCGGATCCTGGGTGACAGTTTAACTGTAGGATAGGCACCGCCCGATTCAAACGCTTCAGGAGGTACTGCTGGGCCACTATCTGGAACTTTGTTGCCACCATCACTCTTCGGGGTGGGGCCAAAGGTCTGACCATCACGGGTGATCTGCATAACGGGGTGCCCATCGACGAAGACGATGCTCAGTATGTCACCCGGATAGATCAGGTGCGGGTTGGCGATATGGGGATTAAAATGCCACAGTCTGGGCCATTTCCAAGGGTCACGCAGATAGCGGCTGGAGATATCCCACAGGGTGTCCCCCTTGACGACGACATATTTCTCAGGATAAGTGGGTTTGAGCTGCACCGCTGGCGCTGCCACTGGAGCCGCAGGCTCCTCAATCACCACAGGCTCTTCCTCTATCCACTCCTCATCAGGGGGAGGGCTGGCGCAGCCGGCCAGTGCCAAAGAGAGCACCAAGGCCAGTTTTAGCGGGAGAAAACGGGTAGAATGAAGATGTGTGGTATCCATGGGCATCCCTTATTCTATGCTTGTTGAGCCGAGTTTAGCCAATTTTTCTCCGACCTGGAAGTATGGCGGATGATAGTAAGAATTCAGTATGATCATTACTTTAGCAACAAAAGCTATGGTTTTACTATAACTTTTTTACGGAATTAGCATGTCACTCCTTACAATCCTGCACTTTCCCGATGAGCGCCTCCGTACTGTGGCGAGGCCGGTAGAGCGTGTCGATGATAGGCTGCGCCGCTTCATCGACGATATGTTTCATACCATGTACGAGGCCCCTGGCATTGGCCTGGCGGCAACTCAGGTCGATTTTCACCAGCGTGTGATCGTCATTGATGTCTCCGAGGAGAAAGATCAGCCACTGGTCTTCATTAACCCCGAAATTCTGCAGAGAGAGGGGGTAGAGGAGATGGATGAGGGGTGTCTCTCGGTGCCCGGGATCTATGAGAGGGTTGAGCGCGCTGACCGGGTGAAGGTTCGAGCACTGGATCGCAATGGCGATCCATTTGATCTGGAGGCGGAGGGTCTGCTTGCAGTCTGTATTCAGCATGAGATCGACCACCTGGATGGCAAACTGTTTGTTGACTACCTCTCCAGCCTGAAGCGTCATCGGATAAAGAAAAAGCTGGAAAAACAGCTACGTCAGACAATGTAAGCACTTGCAGACCTGAACTAATCCAATGAGTAATGCCTTGAATATCGTCTATGCCGGTACCCCGGAGTTTGCCGCCACCGCCCTGGCGGCGCTCCTTGAGACTGAACACCACATTATTGCCGTCTATACCCAGCCAGACCGCCCCGCTGGGCGCGGCCGAAAGCTCAAGGCGAGCCCGGTCAAGGGGCTGGCTCTGCAGCACGGCATCGAGGTACGACAGCCCGAATCATTGAAGGGTGCTGAGGCCCAGCAGGCGCTGGCCGCCCTGCAGCCCGATGTGATGATCGTCGCCGCCTACGGCCTGCTGCTGCCCGCCGAGGTGTTGGCGATCCCACGCCTGGGTTGTCTTAATATCCACGCCTCACTGTTGCCACGCTGGCGCGGGGCGGCACCGATCCAGCGGGCGATCCTCGAGGGGGACAGAGAGACCGGGATCACCATCATGCAGATGGATGAGGGGCTCGATACCGGTGATATGCTTTACAAACTCGCCACACCTATCGAAGAGGGTGACACCGCACAGCGTCTGCAGGACCGGCTTGCCGGGCTGGGGGCGCGGGCCATCGTTGAGGCGCTGGCCGGGTTGCAGGCGGGCAGCCTCACCCCCGAGACGCAGGATGACGGGCTGAGCTGTTATGCGAAGAAGCTCTATAAGGATGAGGCGAAGATCGTGTGGGGCCAGCCGGCCAGCCGTATCGCCCGCCAGGTGGCCGCCTTTAATCCATGGCCGGTGGCGCAGACCCGGGCGGGGGAGATGGTGCTGCGGATCTGGGAGGCCGAGGTGCTCGAAGGGAATAGCGCCACAACCCCAGGCAGCGTGGTGAGTGAAACCAAAGCGGGTATCGATGTGGCGTGTGGTGAAGGGGTGCTCCGTATCTTGCGCCTGCAATTACCGGGGGGCAAACCGCTCAGTGCTGTGGAATTTCTCAACGGCAGAAGCCTGGCGGGAGCGACCCTTGGCGGTTAAGTCAAACCCCACTGTCCGCCTGGCAGCCGTCTCGGTAATTAACCGGGTTGCTACCGAGGGGCAGTCGCTTTCATCTCTTCTGCCCCATGCGTTCAAATCGCTCCCGCCAGAGCGTCGAGCACTGGCGCAGGAGCTTACCTACGGCACCCTGCGCTGGTGGTATCGCCTTGATGCCCTGCTTGCACGGCTGATTGATAAGCCAGTTCGAGGCAAGGATAGCGATATTCATTGCCTATTGTTGCTGGGGCTATACCAGTTGGAGTACATGACGATCCCGCCCCATGCGGCGGTGTCGGAGACGGTGGAGGTTACCGCCAGGCTGAATAAAAAGTGGGCCAGGGGACTGGTCAATGCGGTGCTGCGCCGCTATCAGCGCGAGCGTGAAGAGCTGTCACGAAAGCTCAGTGGCGATCTGGAGGCCCGCTATGCCCATCCCGACTGGCTGATCGATGCCCTCAAGCAGGGGTGGCCGGAGCAGTGGCAGGGGATACTGGAGGCCAACAACCAGCGTCCGCCTATGACACTGCGCTGTGCCCGTAACCGGCTGAACCGTGAGCTCTACCTGCAGGAGCTGGAACAGTCGGGGATCGAGGCATTCGCCACCCCCCACTCGGTTGATGCCATCACGTTGCAACACCCTCAGGATGTGGAGGGGTTGCCAGGCTTTATGCAGGGAAGGGTGTCTGTGCAGGATGGCGCCGCACAGCTTGCAGCGACCCTGCTGGCCCCCCAGCCGGGAATGCGGATCCTGGACGCCTGTGCCGCACCCGGGGGGAAGACGGGGCACATCCTGGAACTCTGTCGCGATATTGAGGTGGTGGCACTCGATGTGGATGAGAGGCGATTGCAGCGCGTTGCCGATAATCTCGCACGGCTTGAGTTGAAGGCGGAACTGCTGTGTGGGGATGCCGCAAAACCTGATAGCTGGTGGGACAGGAAGCCCTTTGATCGCATTCTGCTCGACGCCCCCTGTTCGGCTACCGGGGTGATACGGCGTCACCCGGATATTAAACTGTTGCGCCAGGCTACAGATATCGACTCTCTGGTCACACTTCAGGCAACTATTCTCAATGCGTTATGGCCCCTGCTCAAGCCAGGGGGTATGCTTGTCTATTCGACCTGCTCGATACTGCCGCAGGAGAATAATAGACAGATTCAGCACTTTCTTGCTGTGGTGGGTGATGCGCGTGAAAGGGGGCTGGACGTTCAATGGGGAACCACAGTGGCCGCAGGAAGACAGATCCTGCCGGGTCAGGATGGGATGGATGGCTTCTACTACGCCTGTATTGAAAAGCTTGGGTCATAATATGCTTCGTCCGCTGGGCTGGTTGGGGCTAGTGATGCTCTGGCTGGCGCCGGGTGTGCAGGCGAGTGACTTCTTCATTACCGGCCTGCACACCGAGGTGAAGGAGGGGGTCTATCTGCTCGATGCCGATATCGACTACCGCTTTACCGATGATGCCCTGCAGGCACTGAGTAACGGGGTACCGCTGACGGTACAGGTTAATATTGAGATCGAGCGCGTGCGTAACTGGTGGTTTGATGCCCATGTCGCCACCCTGGAGCAGCGCTACAGTTTGCAGTATCACGCCCTCTCCCACCAGTATCTGCTACGTAACCTCAACAGTAGTGCCTTCTACAGTTTTCCTAACTACCGGGCAGCAGTGCAGGCAATGGGAAGGTTGCGCGAATTTCCGCTGGTCGATGCTCAGCTGATCGTGCCAGACGAGTCGTACCGATTATTGATGAAGGCCGAGCTCGATATCGAAGCGCTCCCCTCTCCGCTACGACCGGTGGCCTACATCACCCCCGCCTGGCGTCTGAAAAGTGACTGGTACTCATGGTCATTGACACACTAAAGCGCCTCACCTCCGGTCCCAAGCCGGTTGTCCTGCTGTTTGTGCTCCTGTTTACGGCACTCTACCTGATGGGAGCTGCGACACAGAACTCGGAGTTGTTCGGTCGTCTCTATTCGCTACTGCTGGGAGTCAATATCCTGGCACTGCTACTGTTGCTTACATTGATCGGACGCAATTTGATCACCCTTATCGGTCAGTACCGTGAGAACGCCGCAGGTTCTCGTCTTACCGCACGCATGGTAGTGGTCTTCGTGATCCTGGCGGTGACCCCAATCTCCGTCCTCTACTACTTCTCACTGCAGTTTATCCATCGCGGTATCGATAGCTGGTTTGACCTACGGGCGGAACAGGCGTTGGAGGATGCCCTGGAGCTGGGGCGCAGTGCCCTTGATAGTCGTCTGCGTGAGCTGCTGCGTGACAGCCGTGAGGTTGGCCGAGAGTTGGCGGGTAAACCTGACAGCACCCTTGTTCTGAGCTTGAACACCATCCGCGAGACGATGGATGCTACCGAGATGACGCTGTTGACGGTCAACGGTCGGGTCTTGAGTAGCAGTAGCCTCGACCCGGCGACGGTGCTGCCCACCTTACCCAGTCTGGCGATCCTGCAGCAGATGCGGCACGGCCTGGAGTATGCCGCACTGGAGCCGTTACATGATCGCGGCCTGCACTACCGTATCGTCCTCTCCATCGCCAACCCGGATCCTCTGGGAGAGCCTCGTCTACTACACGCCATCTACCCCATCCCTGAGCGCATTGATACCCTCGCGGCGAGTGTGCAGAGCGCCTTTACCAAGTATCGGGAGTTGAGCTTCCTGCGTCAGCCACTCAAGTACAGCTTTACCCTGACCCTGTCGTTAGTGCTGTTGCTCAGCCTGCTCACGGCGGTGTGGGCCGCCTTCTTCTCGGCTCGTCGGCTGGTCGCCCCAATCCGCGACCTTGCCGAAGGTACCCGTGCGGTGGCGGAGGGGGATTACGACATGCGCCTGCCGCTGCCGGGCAAGGATGAGCTGGGGTTTCTGGTGCGGTCCTTCAATGATATGACGCGCAAGCTTTCACGCGCACGGGATTCGGCACAGAAGAGTCAGGCTCAGGCGGAGGAGCAGCGCGCCTATCTGGAGGCGGTGCTGGCTTGCCTCTCATCTGGGGTGTTTACGCTCAATCAGCATGGTGAGCTGCGAACCGCCAATAGCGCGGCAGCGGCGATTCTCGGTATCGAATTGAGTGAGATTAGTGGGCTCACGCTGGAGGAGGCGGCACTGAAGTACCCACAGATTGAACCGCTGCTTGAGACGATTGCCAGCCATCTGGGGCCTGAGCACGGTAGCTGGCAGGCCGAGGTGACCCTGTTTGGCGAGGGTGGTCGTCGGGTTCTGATCTCTCGTGGATCGCCCTTACAAAGGGGGGGGGAGCTTGCCGAGGAACATGTTATCGTCTTCGATGATGTGACGGCCCTGATTCAGGCGCAGCGTGATGCGGCGTGGGGTGAGGTGGCACGGCGTCTTGCCCATGAGATCAAAAACCCCCTTACCCCGATTCAGCTCAGTGCCGAACGGTTGCGCCACAAATATCTTAAACAGATGTCGGGTGAGGATGCGGAGCTGCTGGATCGCTCAACCCATACCATCGTACAGCAGGTGGAGAGTATGCAGGAGATGGTAAAGGCCTTTTCTGACTACGCCCGACCACCTAAATTGCAGTTAATACCGGTCTCGCTCGGCAGGTTGGTGCAGGAGGTGATGGACCTCTATCAGGGTGACCCTCGTCTGCACCTCTCGCTGGAGAGTCGTGGCGAGATGCCCACCATTGAGGCGGACGTGGGGCGGATTCGTCAGCTGTTGCACAATCTGGTAAAGAACGCCATTGAGGCACGAACGGATGGTAACCCGATCTCTCTGCGCCTGCTGGTACACTGTGCCGAGAAGGGGAGCTGTCGCTTTGTAGAGCTAAGGTTCGAGGATAGTGGACCCGGCTTCGATGAGGAGATGCTGGATCAGCTGTTTGAACCCTATGTGACATCGAAACCGAGGGGCACAGGATTGGGGCTGGCGGTGGTGAAAAAGATCGTCGAAGAGCATGGCGGTATGATCATGGCAGAGAATCATCCCGAGGGTGGGGCGGTGATCACCGTCCGGTTGCCGGTGAGTGTGACACAGCGGCGCGATATTGGTGGTGAGGGGCCCCTCACCCTGACCGTGCTCAACTCCGAAAAATAAGAGGGTAACTGGAACCGAGATGAGTACACCGCAACAGATTCTGGTGGTGGATGATGAGCCCGATATTCGCACCCTGCTCAAGGAGATCCTTGAGGATGAGGGCTACCACGTCACTACGGCAGAGAATGCCGCCGAGGCGAGACAGGCAAAACTGAATCGTCCGGCACTGGTGCTACTCGATATCTGGATGCCAGATATCGACGGGGTTACCCTGCTCAAGGAGTGGACCGAGACAGAGCCGCTCGATATTCCGGTGATCATCATGTCGGGTCACGCCACGGTGGAGACCGCGGTGGAGGCAACACGTCTGGGCGCCTACGATTTCATCGAAAAACCTCTCTCTCTGGCCAAGCTGCTGCTGACCATCGAACATGCGCTGGAGAGCTACAATTTGCAGCGGGAGAACGCGGGACTGCGGCGTGAGGTACAGGCTGTCGATGAACCGGTGGGCCGCAGCAAACGGCTGGTGCAGTTGCGCGAGCAGACGATTCAACTGGCACAGCACGACACCCCAGTGTTGATCAGCGGCGAGGGGGGGAGTGGCAAGTCGCTATTTGCCCGCTATCTGCATAGTAATAGCACGCGAAGTGATACCCCCCTCTATCGTGTCGATATCACAGCGATGAACCTCAATGAGGGGCAACGCCATCTTTTCGGTTATGAAGAGGGTGGTGAGACAGGTTTGGGCGTACTTGAGCAGGCCAGTGGGGCAACCCTCTATATTGATGACGTGGGTGAGCTGGCTGCTGATGGGCAGGGGCGACTGCTGGAGCTATTACAGAGTGGTAGCTTTACACGCATGGGCGGTTCCACTCCGGTGGGTGTCGATGTACGGATTGTTGCCGCCAGTCGCCACCCGTTGGAGCAGCTCATTGCGCAGGGGCGGTTTCGTAGTGAGCTCTACTATCAGCTTAATGTGGTATCACTCTATGTACCGGCATTGCGAGAGCACAGTGAGGATGTACTCGATCTGATCGCCTTCTACGGTGACTACTTTGTGGAGCGAGAGAAACTCCCCTATCGCAGCTTCACCACCGCCGCGCAGAATCGGCTGCGTCAGTACGCCTGGCCCGGCAATGTGCGTGAGTTGAAAAACCTGATCCAGCGACTGTTGATCACCGGGCGTGAACGCCAGGTGGATCTTGATGAGGTGGAGGAGGCGTTGGGGCAGCAACACAGGGCCCCACTGAGTGATGCCTCCAGCCTTGCCTACGAGCTGCCGATCCGTGAGGCGCGTGAGCAGTTTGAGCGTAACTATTTCGAGTCGCTGATGCGCCGCTATGAGGGGAGCGTGATCAAGGTGGCGCAACACGCCGGTGTAGAGCGTACCCACCTCTATCGTAAACTGCGTGCTCTGGGGATCGACCCAAAGGTGAGTCAGTGAACTGTTATGGATGCGCTGCACAGAAGGTCGCGTTAGAATGCGGCGCAATAACCACGGCAATACGGTAACAGGCAAACAGGCCCGATGAAGATCATCATCCTTGGAGCGGGACAGGTCGGCTCCTCACTGGCAAATCATCTTGCCAGCGAGGCCAATGACATCACCGTGGTCGATGTCGACAGCCAATTGTTACTGGATTTGCAGGACCGCCTTGACCTGCGCACTGTGCAGGGGCAGGCCTCTCACCCCGATGTATTACAGCGTGCGGGGGCCGAGGATGCAGATATGATCATCGCGGTGACCAACAGCGATGAGACCAACATGGTCGCCTGTCAGGTCGCGTTTACCCTCTATCATACCCCCACCAAGATCGCCCGGGTACGCTCTCAGGCCTATCTGGAGCACCCGGAACTCTTTACCCAGGAGTCGCTGTCTGTTGATGTAATTATCAGCCCAGAACAGCTGGTGACCGATTATGTCCATCGGTTGATCGAGCACCCAGGTGCCCTGCAGGTACTCGACTTCTCCGGCGGTCGGGTGCAACTGGTGGCGGTAAAGGCCTACTATGGCGGGCCGCTGGTGGGGCACGAGCTGCGTACCCTGCGTGATCACATGCCGGGGGTGCAGACCCGTGTGGCGGCGATCTACCGTCGCGGCCGAGCCATCAACCCGGAGGGCAATACCGTCATTGAGGCGGACGATGAGGTCTTCTTTATCGCTGCCAAGAAGGATATTCGCGCGGTGATGAGTGAGCTGCGCAAGCTGGAGAAACCGGTCAAGCGGGTGATCATCGCTGGTGGTGGCAATATCGGCAAGCGACTGGCCCGTGCACTGGAGCAGCGCTATCAGGTGAAGCTGATCGACCATAACCTGCGCCGTACCCGCGCCATCTCCGAGGAGCTCGACAACACCATCGTATTGCAGGGGGATGCGGCCGATGAGGAGCTGCTGCTGGAGGAGGGAATTGATCAGACCGATGTCTTCTGTGCCCTGACCAACGACGATGAGGTGAATATCCTCTCTGCGATGCTGGCCAAACGACTCGGGGCGCGCAAGACGATGGCGCTGATCAATCGTGCCGCTTATGTGGATCTGGTGCAGAGCGGTGATATCGATATCGCCATCTCACCGCCGCAGGCGACTATCGGCTCACTGCTGGCCCATGTACGCCGTGGGGACGTGGTGATGGTTCACTCACTGCGTCGTGGGGCGGCCGAGGCGATCGAGGCGATTGCCCATGGTGACCAGGCCTCCTCAAAGGTGGTGGGGCGTGCCATTGACGATATAAAACTGCCGAAGGGAACCACCATTGGCGCCATTGTACGTGGTGAGGAGGTGCTGATCGCCCACCACGACACGGTGATTGAGGCCGAAGACCACGTGCTACTCTTTGTGGTCGATAAAAAGCGCATTCCCGAGGTCGAGCGGCTCTTCCAGGTCGGCGTGATCTTTCTCTAGGCCATGCAGTTTACCTCCATTCAGCGTATCGTCGGGTTGTTGCTGATGCTCTTCAGCACCACCATGCTGCCGCCGTTGCTGGTCTCCCTGATTAGCCATGACCAACTCCATATCCCCTTTCTTCTCGCCTTTATCCTGACCTTTGTCACCGGTATGTTTGCCTGGCTGCCGGTGCACCGTGTGCGTAAGGAGCTGCGCCTGCGCGACGGCTTTATGGTGGTGGTGCTCTTCTGGACGGTACTGGGTCTGTTCGGGGCGCTCCCCTTTGCCATTGCAGATAATCCCCATCTGACGATCACCGATGCGGTGTTTGAGTCGATCTCGGGGTTGACCACTACCGGGGCGACGGTGATCACCGCCATCGACAATTTGCCACCAAGCATCCTCTATTACCGGCAGCAACTGCAGTGGCTGGGGGGGATGGGGATTATCGTTCTCGCGGTGGCGATCCTGCCGATGCTCGGCATTGGTGGTATGCAGCTCTATCGTGCCGAGACCCCGGGGCCGATGAAAGACACAAGCTTAACCCGCCCA
>JAOUQQ010000056.1 GCA_029879245.1 Chromatiales bacterium
GGCTCAACAGGCTCAACAGGCTCAACAGGCTCAACAGGCTCAACAGGCTCAACAGGCTCAACAGGCTCAACCGGAGGGGTGTGGGCGGATTGAACAGGGTCGTCGGTGGCCGCGGTTTCCGACAGCCTTTCGTTGTTCTCAATCTCATCAAAGAGGTGGAACAGATCGGCCTGCGTGGCAAGAAGATTATCCTCAGGGTTAGTCGCAACGGGTGATGCATCGTCGGCGACACCGGTGTCCCCTTCAGGCCTTACCAGTTCGAAGAAGGTATCAAACTCAACCTCTTCAATTTCAGGTTCGACATGTGGTGGTTCCGGAATATCAAATTCAGGTTCATTTTCTGAACCGTATTGGTTAAGTGGCCCTGGTATCGCAACCGTGTCGGATGGGTCATCTTCAAAGGGCTCCCATTCGGGCGTTTGGGTTGGCTCTTCGACTGTTAACGCCCAATCGTCCGAATCGTCGATGAGCTCTACCTCTTCTATGGCATCAACGTCCCTCTCATCCATCGGAAGGTCTACTGTTATCTCGGGTTCATCATCAACCGCAGCATTGGTCTCCACCTCCTGTACAGAGGTAAATTTCACTACCGTCTCATCGTCGGGCGGGCCGATGATGAGATCTTCTGACGTGATAGTTTGAGTAGTGGAATGTGTAGAGCGAGAGGTTGACGCCTCCAGCTCATCGATTAACGAATCGATAACATCATCGTTGCTCTGTGCTGGTGCATGTTTTGTCGATAAGGGTGGTTCAACGACAGAGGCAGGGAGGGGAGATTTTCGTGCATCATTGATCGGTGTAGAGGTTTGCCCTGCGTGTGAGGGCATCTTCTTGTCTTGCTGCACTCGTGCGGTGGCATTGTGACCAGGAGCGATATGAACATCAGTAGCCCTCTGGTGCTGTTCTACCAGATTTTCGATAGCATCAAACGTGGTATGGCAGCGGCTGCAACGTACCTTGCCCGCAGCGGCCTTTAGCTGTTTTACACCAAGTCGAAAGGTGGTGTTGCACTGGGGGCATCTGGTCAGCATCTGTCGCTCATTGCCGCTATGAGTTGCATATCTTCAGTTTTGGATGGAGTTTGATTGTACGCTGAATGGGGGATTTCGCCTATTTTTCACTTGTAGCAGGAGCTGTGGCATGGCGGTTTTTCACAAAATATCGGCAGGGGCTGGGAAAGTGAAAATCTCCTGTTATATCTTGTATCAAGTAGCAAAATCATCGTAGTATGCGTGTAATTTTAATAGGTTAAGTGAAATTGTCCTTCAATAATTTACTCAAATCACGGGAGTCTTGACATGAAATTTAAAAATGGACTTATCTCTGCCGCAATAGCCACAGCACTGTCGGCCCCGGTATATGCTGCCGATGTCAATATCTCGGGCGCTCTGGAGGTTGAAGTTTCCAGTGGCGATAATTTTGCCGGCGGTACAACAACCGATATCGTTCTTGCTACCGCTGCGGTCGGTCTAGAGGCTGAAATTAATAATCGAATCTCTGCCACCGTTAACTTTCTCTACGAGGAAGATGATACCCCCTTCGGACTTGATGAGGGTTTCATCGACATGAAACTGGATGAGGAGTCGACGATTACCATGGGTCGCACCTTTGTCCCATTTGGTAATTACGACAGCTATATGGTCTCCGACCCGATGACCCTTGAGATCGGCGAGACCTCGGAGACGGCGTTTATCTACCAGTCAGTGAAGAACAATCTGAGCGGAACCATCTATCTCTTCAACGGCGATGCCGAGAGGAACGTTAACATTGACCCGTTCACTCTTGAACTGACCAACGATGATGAGCTGGATTACGGTGTCGACTTTACCTACAGTGACCGTGAGATGAGTGTTGGGGTTAGCTATATCTCCAACATCGCCGATTCCGACGGTCTCTCAGGTGCCACAGCGGGCCCCTACGCTAATGTCAAATCGGCAGTGCCAGGTTACGCCCTAAGCGTTGCCTACCAATCGGGCCGGCTTGGACTGAGGGGGCAGTATGTTACCGCGGATGGTGAACTGAGCAATGGGGATCTGGGCGGGGCGGTTGTTGGTAACAAGGTGCGACCCAGTGCGGCCAATGGTGAGGTTGCCTACCAGATGGATAACAACATGACTGTTGCCGCCTCCTATCAGGTTATTAGCAGCACTATCGCCTTCACCGGGTTGCCAAAATATATCACCTCAGTGGCTCTCTCATATCAGCCGATTGCCGGTATGGATCTGGGGATTGAGTACGCCTCCAAGGAAGATCACCAAATGTATGGCAGCAACACGGCGGATCAATTTACCATCAACATGGCGGTGGAGTTCTAAGCAACAGCAACGCTCATGGGACAAAAAAGGCCGCGCCGATGAATTCGGCGCGGCCTTTTTCTTTGCCAGCGATATATTATTTGCGGATACCCTCCAGGCGAATCCAGCCGTCCAGCTCCACGGCGGGGGCCATCGCAAACCACTCGCTGTAGACTTCACGTAGCCCCTCGGCCTGATCGGAGAGGATCCCCGATAACACCAGAGCACCACCCGATACTACCCGTGCCGCGAACAGTGGGGCGAGCTCCGCCAGTGGCCCGGCAAGAATATTGGCCAGCAGTAACTCGACGGCTTCGTCGGGCTCCTGATTGGGCAGGTAGGCAGCGATCACCTCGCTGACCCGATTGCGCTGTGCATTCTCATCGCTGGCGATAATGGCCTGTGGGTCGAGGTCGACACCGATAACAGAGCTCGCCCCCAGTAGTGCAGCGGCGATGGCGAGGATCCCTGAGCCGCAACCGTAGTCGATGACCCGCGTGCCTGCCGGGGGGTGGGCATCGAGCCACTCCAGACAGAGCCGGGTGGTGGGGTGGGTGCCGGTACCGAAGGCGAGCCCCGGATCGAGCAGGATATTCACGCCACCGGTATCAGGTGCCTCGCACCAGCTGGGAACGATCCAGAGCCGCTCACCAAACTGCATCGGCTGAAAATCATCCATCCATGCCCGCTCCCAGTCCTGATCCTCCAGCTCCTCCAGGCGATACTCGGGGAGCGGCTGGGGGTAGCTCTCGGTCAGGTGGCGAAGTAGCTCAGCCATATCGACGCCCTCATCGAACAGCCCTACCACATTGGTCATCTTCCACAATGGGGTCGCCCCGGGGGGCGGCTCGTAGAGTGGCTGGTCAGCGGCATCCTGCATCGTGACGGAGGCCGCACCCAGTGCTGAGAGGTGATCGCTGAGCGCTTCGGCGTGCTCTTTGGTGGTGTAGAGGGTGATTTGTTGCCAGGGCATGGGCATTCTGTCGCTGTTTACGGGAAGGGGAGTTTAGCACTATTGCTGTTATTCAATCTGCACGCCCGCTGGCCATCTGCTGCGCCACCTCTATCGCATACTCAAGGCTACCCAACTCCGCCATTCCGGTGCCGGCCAGTTCCAGCGCAGTGCCGTGGTCGACAGAGGTGCGAATGATCGGCAGCCCCAGGGTAATGTTGACGGCGCGGCCAAAGCCCATGTGTTTGAGCACCGGCAGCCCCTGGTCGTGATACATCGCCAGTATGGCATCGGCCTTTTCCAGATAGCGCGGGGTAAAGAGGGTGTCGGCGGGCAGGGGGCCGAAGAGAGTCATTCCCTCAGAGCGCAGCCGCTCCAGTAGCGGGGCAATGAGCTCAATCTCTTCACTCCCGAGATGTCCCCCCTCTCCCGCATGAGGGTTGAGCCCGCAGACCAGAATGCGTGGTGAGGCGATGCCAAAGCGCTGCTGCATATCGTGGTGCAGGATACGCAATACCCACTCCAGTCGCTCCGCACTGAGTGCATCACTTACCTCCCGCAGCGGCAGGTGGGTGGTGGCCAGTGCAACACGCAGTCCCGGTGTTGCGAGCATCATCACCACCTTTTCAGTGCCGCACTGTGCGGCAAGAAATTCGGTGTGGCCGGTAAAGGGGATCCCCGCCTCATTGATGTTCCCCTTGTGCAGGGGCCCGGTGACAAGCGCGGCAAATTCTCCCTCCAGACACCCCTGTGTGGCGCGACGCAGGGCATCGAGAATATAAGGGGCATTGCGGCTGTCGAGTCTGCCCGCTTGCGTAGTACCGGTGATCTTCTGATCCAGTACAACCAGCTCACCAACTTCTCCGCTAGTGGGTGCTTGTTCGGCGTCGTAATCGCGCAGGGTGAGGGGGAGACGCAGTTGGGCGGCCCGTTCGATAAGCAACTCACGACTGGCGAACACCACCAGTTCATGTGCACGGGGTTGTTGCGCCAGCTGGATGATCAGATCGGCCCCGATCCCGGCCGGCTCACCAGCGGTATAGGCGAGGCGAAGCGGATGGCAGGCCATGATCAGTTTTCCAGGCGGGTATCGACGTAGGCCTCATCGCGCAGGCGACGCAGCCAGTTTTCGGTCTCCTCTTCGATCTTGCGCTCGCGCAGCGCCTCATAGGCCTGATTGCGCTCGTGTGCCTCGGTGTTGTCATGACTGCGCCACTGCCGAACCTGCAGGATATGCCAGCCAAACTGGCTCTTGAAGGGGTGACTGACCTCGCCGATCTGGCTTCGGTTGATGGTATCGCGGAAGCTCTCAACATAGATGGATGGGTCGGCCCAGCCGAGATCGCCGCCGCTGCGGGCTGAGCCATCATCGGAGTGGGCACGGGCCAGCTCGGCAAACTCTTCGCCGCTAAGGATTCGCTCGCGCAGACGCTCCAGCCTCGCCTTCGCCTCACTATCGGAGATCAGGTCGTTGGTGCGGATAAGGATATGGCGGGCATCGACCTGGCGTACCATGTGGCGCTCATCACCACGCTTCTCCAGTAGTTTGAAGAGGTGAAAGCCGCTGCTGTTGCGTACCGGCTTACCGAAACCACCACCCTGCAGTTCACTGATCGCATTGGCCAGTGTGGTGGGTAACTGCGCCAGTCGCCGCCAGCCGATATCCCCCCCCTCCAGTGCCTGTGGGGCATCGGAGTGGCTGATCGCCAGATTGGTAAAATCGGCACCCCCACGTAGCTGCTCATAGAGTTGATTGGCCTCCTGCTGCGCCTCGGCAATCTGTTCTGATGAGGCGTCTCCGGGCAGGGCGATAAGGATGTGCTGCAGGTGCAACTCCTCATTCCTCGACTGGTTGCGTCGCTGTGTCTCCAGCAGGTTATCGATCTCCTGTGGGGTGACCTCAATACTGTTATTGATGCGGTTGCTACGCAACCGGCTGATCACCACCTCACGGCGGATATCTTCACGAAAGGTGGCGAAAGGTATCCCCTGACGTTGTAACTCCTCGCGAAACTGTAGCAGGCTGAGCTTATTCTCACCGGCGATGCGTTCGATGATTCTGTTCAGCTCCTCATCCTCAACATTGATCCCCAGCTGTTTGGCCTGGGCCAGTTGCAGGCTCTCAATGATCATTCGCTCCAGTAACTGCTGTTTTAGTATCGTCAGCGGGGGAAGTTGTGCCCTTTTCTCCTGTAGCTGTTTGAGCAGGTCCTGCAGACGGCGCTGCAGCTCACTACGGGTGATCACATCATCATCGACTACTGCCGCAATGCCATCGATCTCCTCGATCGCAGCAGTGGCGATTGAGAAGGGCAGCAGCAGTAGCAGCAGGGAGAGGAGTAGCTGTTTTGTCATTGTCATGGGTAACCGTTTAATCATAGGTGGGGAGTCCATCCTCCAGCGTATCTTCGAGGCGTTTGCCCAGACTGCCCAATCCCTTGAATTCAAAGGTGAGGTAGAGGCTGTTCTCTACCTCGCTATTAATAGCCGGTCGCTGGTTGCGACCAATTAATCGTATTGACCAGCAGCAACTCTGGTATTCGACACCGATCAGTTGCTCCAGGCTCTGTTCATGGTCCAGATCATACCGCCATCGACCTAACCCCTGCCATTGTTGTGCCATTGGCCAGTAGAGAATGGCATCCCCCTGACGCAGCGGCATCGTCTCATCGTAGCGGTAATCGAGAGAGAGCACACGCCGACTATCGGGCTGGTAGCGCAGGTGAGCCCCAACCTGCTCGTGGCGTTGCCTCCCCCGGTGGTAGCTGCCGTTAACCCCGATGTGGAGTCTGTCGAGCGGCTGGAGTTCAATCTCGGTGAAGACGTTGGAGGCCCGTTGAATCTGTGGCGGGGTGGCAGGGTTTAGTTGTACCTGACGCTCATCCAGATAGAGCTGCCCCCCGATACTGGCGCGAAGCCGCTCGACGCCACTCCCATCGTCGAGGAGCCGGGTGGTCAGCGCCCCGGTGATCTGTTGGGTATCCCCCTGACGGTCGACACCGTTAAAGCGGTTGTCCCGGAATAGCTGTTCGAACCCCATTGGTGCGGCGGCGGTATCGAACAGTGGCAGGGTATCCTGATCCTGATAGGGGACTGAGAGGAAGAAGAGGCGCGGTTCGACGGTGTGGGTATAAGGGTGCCCGCCGAAAGAGGTTTCACGGTCAAAAAAGAGTCCGCTATCGAGACTGAGCAGGGGCAGTGATCGCGTGTGCCGTTCCTGAATAAGATTGCTCTCCAACTGGTATTGGGTGTAACGCCAGGCGGCCGTGGGGGTCAGATACCAGGCGGCCCCCTGTAACGGCAGGCTAACTGTCGGTTTAATATCGAGGCGCTCACCTGTCGGCTGGGTGGGGTCCTCATGGCCAAAGCTGACCGCCTCGGCCTCTAC
Source organism: Chromatiales bacterium (assembly GCA_029879245.1). GTDB lineage: Bacteria > Pseudomonadota > Gammaproteobacteria > Thiohalomonadales > Thiohalomonadaceae > JAPHSX01. The sequence goes on from JAOUQQ010000056.1 coordinate 6,635, forward strand.
GCCAAGTTGCAGGTTATTCGGGGCGGGGGTAGAACGCCGACTCAGGCGCAGTTGCGGCAGGCGCTGATAGGGGGTTGTGCCGCTGAGGGTCTGATACCCCTGGCCTCGGGCAAGAAAGCCCCAGCGGTGGTCGTTATAGTGGAGATCGAAACGCCTCTCCAGTTGTGTGGCACCACTCCCCTCGCTGCCGCCCAGATCACTTAAGTAGAGCGGGTCTGATACCTTTGTGCCCTCAATGTCGAGCCCCCAGCCGTTGTCAAAGCGGGTACGGTGTTCAAGCGCCAGGTAGTCACGATCGCCACCATATACCTTGTCATCGCCCAGATGATCGGCCTGAATCATCCCCTCGCTGCTCTCGGAGAGGTAGCGGAATTCGCTCATCGCCATGGTGCCGCGTTTACTCAGGTGGCGCGGTGTCAGGGTGGCGTCATAGTTGGGGGCGATATTCCAGTAGATTGGCAGGCTCACATCACTGCCGCTCTGTGCGCTGCTACCGATGGTGGGCGGTAACAGACCGCTCTTGCGGCCCGAGAGGGGAAAGTTGAGATAGGGGCTGTAGAAGATCGGTACCCCCTTGAAGCGCAGCACCGTGTGGTAGGCCTCACCAGTGTTGTTCTGCTGGTCCAGTTGCAGCTCTTTGGCACTGAGCAGCCAGCCATTGCTGCCAGGTGGGCAGGTGGTGTAGCTGACCCCCTTGAGGGTCGAGAGCTCAGAGCCGTTAAGGCTGAGTGAGTCGGCCTTGCCAAAGGCGTGGCTGTCACGAAAGAAGAAGCTGACCCCCTCGAACTCACCCCGCTGGTTTGGCATATCGACCCCGGCACGATCCCCCTGCATTACCACCCCCTCACCGAAGTAGCGGATCTCCCCCTCTATCGCTACTTCACCACTCTGCTGGTTGTAGCTGGCCCGTTCCCCTTGCAGTGTGCGCTCATCGTGCTGGATGGTGACGTTACCGCTAAAGAGACTCTCGCCCCCCTCCTGGCTCTCCACCCTGTCGGCACTCAGGGCGGTAAAGCCTGCCGGGGCGGTGTTGACGGGTGGCGACTCGGTGAACAGGCCGGGGGTAATCGTGCAGCTACCCCACTTACCTTCATCAGCCACTACCTTACCTGTGAGTGCCGCGCAGAAAATCCCGCCGCACAGGAATAGTGCTGCACGATATGTTGTGAATAAACGGGGACGGGTCACGGTCACTTAAAGGCCAGTGTAGGTTTAAAACCCGTTAAAATCGCATAGAATGACGCCGCCATCAAACAGAATCGATAATAGATGAGACTCACAGCCAAGCGATTACCACGTCACTACCAGATGTTACTGGGGGGGAGCCTGTTGCTGCTGTTGCTGATTGTGGTGACCCGACCTGATCGCAGCGGTGAGCTGCGTGCCCCCGATACCCCCACCGTGGCGGTGGGGGTATTACAACGCGGCGAGCTTAACCCCACCCTGCGGGTGAGGGGGAGTCTGCAGCCGCGCCTCTCCGCCACCCTGAGTGCCGAGGTGGCCGGACAGGTGGTGGCGCGGTCGGCTGAACCGGGGCAGTGGGTGGAGCAGGGAGCGCTGCTGCTGCAGCTGGCGGATGGGGATTATCGCAATGCTTTTACCCACGCCGAGGCGCAGCTTGAGCAGGAGCGGGCGGCGGTGGCGCGGGACCGGCGTCTGCGCACGCTGGCACGCAAGAACCGTGAGCTGGCAGAGCGGGAGGTGAAGCGTCTGGAGAAGCTCGGTAGCGAGTCGCTCACTTCGGTCTCCCGACTCGATGAGGCGCGCCAGCGTCTGCTGCAACTGCAGGGGGAGGAGGCGCGTCTCGACTACTCTGTCGATACCGCCGATTCGCGTATCGCCCTGCGCACCACCGAGCTGGAGCGTGCCGAGCGCAACCTGGCACGAACCCGGATCAGCGCCCCCTTTGCCGGGACGGTTAACGAGCTCCTTACCGATGTGGGGGATCGTATCATCCTCAATCAGCAGGTCGCCTCGCTGGTGGCGCTGGATGAGCTAGACCTCTATGCCGAGTTCCCCGGCGATAGCCAGACCAATCTTACTCTGGGACAGCCAATCACCATCACCGTGGAGGGGCATCCCTATCAGGGGCGTCTACTCTCTCTTCAGCGTGAACCCGATCGCACCACCTATACCCTGGCGCTGCGTATCCGCATCCCGGCCGAGGGGTTGTCCCCCGGCACCCTGGCCGAGGTGGAGCTGCCGCTGCGTCCCCTCAGCGATGTATTGCTCGCCCCGGTCTCGGCGCTGCTGCGTGAGGATGGCCACGCCTACCTCTTCGTTGAGGAGCAGGGCCGGCTCTCGCGCCGTGAGGTGGAGGCGGGGGTGCGTCACGGCACACAGGTGGTGATTCGTCATGGCGTCGAGGCGGGACAGCGTATCGTGCTGCGTGATGTGGCGGCACTGAGTGATGGCCAGCAGGTAGTGAGCGAGAGCGAAACAGGGCAAAACTAGGCCGATGCCGATTATCCGCTTCTCCATTAACAACCCCCTTATCGTCAATCTGCTGCTGGTGCTGATCGCGCTGGCTGGGCTCTTTGCCTGGCAGTCGATGCCGCAGGAGATGTTCCCGCTCATCGAGCAGGACAAGGTACGCATCACCACCTACTACGAGGGGGCCTCGCCCGAGGAGGTGGAGCGCCAGGTGACGCTGCCGATCGAGCAGGAGTTTGATGGCAATGCCGATATCGAGACCATCACCTCCACCAGCAGCGAGGGGCTGTCGTCGATTTTGATTGAGCTGAAGTCGGGCAGCGATGTGGATGACTTTATCCGTGACGCCGATGCGATCCTCTCCCGTATCAAGGACCTGCCGTCACAGGTGGAGAGTCCCGAGCTGGTGCGGCTGGAGACCCGCTTCCCGGTGATCAGCATGTCGCTCTACGGCGAGATCTCCCGCGGCGAGCTCTACGCCACGGCCGAGCGGGTAAAGCGCCGCCTGATGCAGATTGAGAATGTGGCCAGCGTCGGCACCGCCGGGGATCGGGAGTGGGAGCTGTGGGTAGTTATCGAGCCGCAGCAGATGGCGGTGCGCAATGTCACCCTCGATGAGGTGAAGCAGGCGCTGTTGGGCAATCTGCGCGATCTGCCGGGTGGTTCGATCCGCGCCGCCGAGGGGGATATCCTGCTGCGCGGTATCGGTACCCGCCCGGAACCGGCAGCGATCGCCGACATCACCCTGCGCGCCAATGAGCAGGGGGGGCGCCTCACCCTGGGGGCGGTGGCGACGGTGGAGCACCGTCTGGAGGAGGCACGTACCCTGGGGCGTTTTAATGGCCAGCCCTCGGTCAATCTGACGGTCAATAAAAGTGCAGAGGGATCGACGATTGAGGTCTCGGCGCGGGTGCGCGAGCTGGCCGATCAACTGCGCAGAGAGTTGCCCCCGGCGATCTCGGTCGGCATCTTCAGTGACTTCTCTGTACACGTAAAGACCCGCCTCGATACGGTCAAATCCTCAGGCCTCATTGGTCTGGTGCTGGTGCTGCTCTCGCTCTACCTCTTTCTCAACCTGCGCGTGGCGGTGGTGACCGCGCTGGGGATCCCGGTCTCCTTCCTGATCGCCATCATCCTGATTCAGCAGTACGGCTATACCATTAATATGGTCTCGCTCTTCGCCTTCCTCATCGCTCTGGGGATGGTGGTGGACGATGCGATCATCGTTAACGAGAACATCTTCCGTCATATCGAGGGGGGGATGGCGCCGCGTGAGGCGGCGATGCAGGGGGCGCGCGAGGTCTTCTGGCCGGTGGTCGCCTCCACCACCACCACCGTCGCCGCCTTTCTGCCGATGTACGCCATCGGCGGCACCATGGGGGCCTTTATTGCGGTGATCCCGGCGGTGGTGACATTTTCCCTGCTGGGTTCATTGTGGGAGGCCTTTGTGGTGCTCCCCTCCCACGCCACCGAGCTGCTGCGTCCTACCCCGCGTCGCCGCGGGCGCATCGACTGGGGGGCGCTGCTCGAACACTACACCTCTGCCCTCGCCTGGGGCCTGCACAATCGCTACTTCGTCGCCCTGGCGACGGTCGTTACACTGCTGCTCACTCTGACCCTTGCCGCAACCCACCTGCCGTTTCAGATGTTCTCCCAGGGGGCCGCCGGGCAGTTCTTTATCAATGCGGAGACACCCCGCACCAGCTCGCTGGCGGAGACCTCGCGCACCGCAGCACAGATGGAGCAGGCGATCTTCGAAGAGCTGGGTGAAGGGGAGCTGGCGAGCCTGCTGACCAACGTCGGGGTGGCGATGGTCGGTTTTAACCAGATAAAGTTCGGCAGTAACCAGATCCAGATGATCGTCGACCTCGCCCCGTCCGCCCCGGAAGGGTTTGTTGAGCACTGGGTGACCCCGGTGGTGAACCTCACCTTCAGCTGGGAGGGGAGCCGTGAGCGCGATACCGAGACGGTGATCAATGTGGTGCGTGAACGGCTGCAGAGCATTAGCGGCCTGCAGCGCCTCGCCATCGTCAAGCCCCAGGGGGGGCCGAGTGGGCCGGATGTGAAGGTGGGGATCAGCGGTTCCGATGCGCAGCGACTGAACGATTTTGCCACGGAGATCGGCGATACCCTAGGCCGTTTGCCCGGTGTGCATGATGTTAATCACGACATCATGGAGGAGGGGAAGCTGGAGTACCGCTACAGCCTCAATGACCGCGGCCGCTTGCTGGGGCTGACCCAGGCGCAGCTGGCCGATGCGGTGCGTGCCGGTTTTCAGGGGCTGGAGCTGCTCTACGTCAACTGGGGGGATAAGCGCATCCCGCTACGGGTGCTCTACCCGGAGCAGATGCGTGAGGACGCCGAGAGCCTGCAGCGGCTGCGCATCACCCTGCCGGGGGGGCGCAGCGTCTACCTGGGGGATGTGGCCGATATCACGGAGGATCGCGGCCTGAGTAGCATCAACCGCCGCGATCAGCGCCGTCTGGTCTCGGTCGAGGCCTCGGTCGACAGCAAGGTGATCACCGCCGGAGAGGTGACCGAGCAGCTGGAGCAACGCTACGGCGATTTCGAACAGCAGCACCCCGACTATGAGTGGCTCTGGCTGGGGGAGAGAAAAGAGAGTGCCGACTCGATGGTCGACATGGCCAGGGCGATGGTGCTGGCGCTGCTGCTGATCTTCTTTATCCTTGCCGCCCTGTTTAAATCACTACTCGACCCACTGGTGGTGATGTTCGCCATCCCCTTCGGCATTATCGGGGTAGTGGGGGGACATTTTCTCTTCGGCTACCACCTGCAGTTTCTCTCGGTGATTGGCTTTCTCGCCCTCTCCGGCATCGTGGTCAACGACTCGTTGATCCTCATCGACTTCGCCAAGCGGCGCCGCGTCGAGGGGATGGCTCGAGTTGAGGCATTAATCGAGGCGGGAAGGGTGCGCGCCCGCCCGATCCTGCTCACAACCATTACCACCTTCCTCGGGGTCTCACCGCTTATCTTTTTCGCCACCGGGCAGACCGCTTTTCTCTCACCGATGGCGGTGAGCCTTGGCTTTGGTCTGATCTTCGCCACTATCCTGATCCTGCTGGTACTGCCCTGTCTCTACCTGATTGTGGATGACCTGCGGGAGTGGTCGTTCACACAGTGGCGTAAGTTAGTGAAAGGGTGACGCACTTCGCGTTTGCATTACCCCCATATTTGTCATACTTTGACGCAAACCATAAACCTGAGGGGATTGATATGAAAAAGGGTAATCTGGCGCTATTGCTGGTTGTTGCCTTCGGCAGCGGCGCGGCTCAGGCGGCCAATACAATCGATGTTGCCAAAATCGTCGGGCAGGATACATTTCTTGCCGTCTCTAAGGATCTCGCTTCAGCCACCAGCTACAAGGGGCTGATCCCCGCCGAGTCGATGGGGATCACCGGCTTCGACATCGGTATCGAGGCGACCAGCACCAAGCTGCAGAATACAGCAGAGATCGATGCCGCCTGTGGTGGCTGTGGGCTCGATACCCTGGTGATCCCCAAGGTTCACCTGCACAAGGGGCTGCCGTTTGGTCTCGATGTAGGGATGATGTATGCCGGTGACTCCAACGCCAATGTCGAACTCATCGGCTATGAGCTGCGTTATGCCATTGTTGAGGGCGGTGTGGCAATGCCGGCAGTGGGGGCTCGCCTCAGCTACTCCAAACTCGATGGTATTGATGCCCTGAGCCTGGAGAGCAAGGGGATCGACATCAGCGTCTCCAAGGGTTTTGCCATGTTCACCCCCTACGCGGGCGTGGGTCAGAACTGGGTTAGCGCCAGTGCAACCGGTTTTAAGGATGAGGACTTTACCCAGAGCAAGACCTTCGTCGGTGCCAACATCAACTTTGGCCTGATCAACTTCGCCGTTGAGGCGGATAAGACCGGCGATGCCAGCACTGTAGGTGCCAAGCTCGGCATTCGCTTCTAAGCTACGGTCGCCGAGAACAGGATGCCGATGTCCGCAGTGCGGGCATCGGTATTTTTTTGTCTATAATGGCCGCCTCTCAGATCAAGGAACCACACCGTGCCGCAACGACTTGAGCAACTTAACCACTGGCTGAGCCGCGACCTGGGGCTGAGCGACTATGAGATCGCCCCCGCCTCCGCCGACGCCAGCTTCCGCCGCTACTTTCGCGTTAGTCGTGACGGCGAGAGCCATATCGCGATGGATGCCCCGCCCGACAAGGAGGATAGCCGTCCCTTCCTCACGGTGGGGTCGGCGCTGTTCGAGGCGGGGCTGCACGTGCCGCAGATCCACCACCACGACCTGGAACAGGGCTTCATGCTGCTTAGTGACCTCGGCTCCACCCCCTACCTCACTGTGCTGAATGAGCAGAGCGTCGAGCGCCTCTACGGCGATGCGATGGGGGCGCTGGCGGTGATGCAGAGCTGTGTCGATGCCGGAGAGCTCCCCCCCTACGATGAGGCACTGCTACGCCGGGAGATGGCCCTCTTTACCGACTGGTTCCTTGGCACCCACCTGGGTCTTGAGTTGAGCGATAGTGAGCGCCAACTGCTGGAGGATACATTCTCCCAACTGGTGCAGAGCGCGCTGGAGCAGCCGCAGGTCTTCGTCCACCGCGACTACCACTCGCGTAACCTGATGGTGTGCGGCCACAACCCCGGCATCATCGACTTCCAGGATGCGGTCAATGGCCCCGTCACCTACGACCTGGTCTCCCTGCTGCGCGACTGCTACATCGCCTGGCCGCGTGAGCTGGTGGAGGAGTGGGTGCAGGGCTACCACGACATCGCCCTCGACCACGGCATCATCCGCCAGCCGATGAGTGGGCAGTTCCTGCGCTGGTTCGACCTGATGGGGGTACAGCGCCACCTCAAGGCGATCGGCATCTTTGCCCGCCTCAACCACCGCGACGGCAAGCCGGGCTACCTTAATGACATTCCGCGTACCCTGGGGTATGTGGAGGAGGTGAGTGGTCGCTATCCCGAGCTGGCCGACTTCGCCGCCTTTATCGCCGAGCGGGTGCGGCCGGCGATGGGTTAGGGTTCAGGCGCACACAAAAAAGCCCCGCCGATAGTGGCGGGGCAAGCTTGGGGGAGGGTACTGCAGTTAACCGTTTACGGCGATCTTGCGCGGCTGGATCTCCGCCCGCTTGGGGATGGTGATGGTGAGCACGCCGTTCTCGCCTTTGGCGCTAATCTGGTCGGTATCGGCGGTATCGGGCAGGGTGAAGCGGCGGAAGAAGCTGCCATAGCTGCGCTCAATGCGCTTGTAGCCCTGCTTCTCCTCCCTCTTCTCGTTTTCCCGCTCGCCCTTGATGGTGAGCATGCCGTTCTCGGCGTGGATCTCAATATCCTTCGGTGCAATGCCGGGCAGGTCGGCACTGATGGTGAAGCACTCCTTCTCCTCCTTAATATCGACAGCCGGCACCCAGTCGCTGGTGGTGGCGGCGTTCTCCTCACCCATCATGCGGTCCATCTCACGGCGCATCTGCTCCATCACGCCCCAGGGCTGGTAACGAATCATGCTCATCTTGGTACTCTCCTCTCTGGAATTGGGTTAAATCTCTCCGGCCATCAACGACCGCTTAGCGCACACATAAGCGCACCCACCCCATCTTCAAGAGAAAATTTCAAAATTTTTTTTGCCCCAGCGCAGGTGGTTTTGTCACAAAGGTAAAAAAGTAAGTACACACTTACTGAAAAATATGGGAAATTTAGCGTTTATTAGAAACACAATATATAGTGCTTGTGCACCAATTCAACACTATTGCGCTATCTATCTGATTTTATTGGTTGGTTATAATTAATGTTAGTAAATACAGGAACTTACAATGTTATTTGGAATGCGTTTTTCCTGTTGACACTCCCACAACATCCGCCTACCATCACGCAATCAACACAACATGTAGTGTCTATCGAAAAAGGGAATAACAAGCCACAGGAATCGGCAAAACAACTAAAATTTATCTGAAACAACCTGAATAAAAATTGAGGGAGAACCAACGTGAGCAAGAGCTCTGCGCATCTAAAGGCCGTGACGACACCCGTATCCGAGATCGCCTTCCAGCCCGCCTCCATGGATATCTGGGAGAAGAAGTATCGCCTTACCACCAAGAGTGGCGAGGTGATCGACAACACCATCGACGAGACCTACGCCCGCGTTGCCCGCGCCCTGGCCGACGTCGAGACCGACGACAAGCTCAAAGAGGTGTGGGAGGAGAAGTTCATCTGGGCGTTGCGCCACGGCGCCATCCCCGCCGGTCGCATCACCTCTAACGCCGGTGCCTGGGCCTACAAGCCGGCCACCTCTACCATTAACTGTACCGTCTCTGGCGTAGTGCGCGACTCGATGGACGACATCCTGCAGAAGGTGCATGAGGCGGGGCTCACTCTCAAGGCCGGTTGCGGTATCGGCTACGAGTTCTCCACCCTGCGCCCAAAGGGTGCCTTCGTCGCCGGTGCCGGCGCCTATACCTCCGGCCCCCTCTCCTTTATGGATATCTTCGACAAGATGTGTTTCACCGTCTCCTCCGCCGGTGGTCGCCGCGGTGCGCAGATGGCCACCTTCGATGTGGGCCACCCCGATGTGATGGACTTTATCAAGGCGAAGCGTGAGGACGGGCGTCTGCGCCAGTTCAACCTCTCCCTGCTGGTTACCCGCGAATTCATGGAGGCGGTGATCGCCAACGACGACTGGCACCTCGCCTTCCCCATCTCACCCAAAGAGGTGGATCTCGACGGCATCGACCTCAACGATGCCAAAGAGGTGATCTGGCGTGACTGGCCGATCAAGGATGACTACATCACCAACGACGAGGGGCTGGTCGCCTGCAAGATCTACAAGACCATCAAGGCGCAGCGCCTGTGGGACATGATCATGACCTCCACCTACGACTTCGCAGAGCCCGGCTTCATCCTCATCGACGAATACAATGAGATGAACAACAACTGGTTCTGTGAGAACGTGCGCGCCACCAACCCGTGTGGTGAGCAGGGGCTGCCCCCCTACGGCGCCTGCCTGCTCGGCTCGATCAACCTCACCAAGTTCGTGCTCGACCCCTTCACCGACAAGGCGCGCTTCGACTGGAAGACCTTCCGCGAGACCGTCGCCATCTTCACCCGCATGCTCGACAACGTGGTGGAGATCAACGGCCTGCCGCTGGAGCAACAGCGCGCAGAGATCGAAAACAAGCGCCGCCACGGCATGGGCTACCTCGGCCTTGGCTCCACCTGCACCATGATGCGGATGAAGTATGGCGAGAAGGACTCCGTCGAGTTCACCGAAAAGGTGACGCGCGAGCTGGCGCTGGTCGGCTGGAGAACAGGATTAGAGCTGGCCAAAGAGAAGGGCGCCGCCCCGATCATGGAGCAGCAGTTCGAGGTCAACGGCGAGATGCTGCGCAAGCGCCCCGAGATGAAGCGCGACGGCTTCAAGGTGGGCGACAAGGTCAAGGGCAAGCTGCTGCACGCCAAGTACAGCCGCTACATGCAGCGCGTCGCCGAGGTCGACCCGGAGCTGGTTAACGAGCTGGCCGAGGTGGGCTGCCGCTTCACCCACCACAGCTCCATCGCCCCCACCGGCACCATCTCGCTCAGCCTGGCCAACAACGCCAGCAACGGCATCGAGCCGAGCTTCGCCCACCACTACTCGCGCA
>JAOUQQ010000133.1 GCA_029879245.1 Chromatiales bacterium
ACCGGCGGAGGTGAAGTCGGGAAGATCCTTGGCCTCCTCGGATACCGCGAAGTTGAGTTTTCCGACGTTGCCGATCGGCACGAGGCCTCCGGTGCCGTTGCGGTCGCGTAGGTAGATACGACCGACGCCGATATAGCTATAGTCTGTTATGGTTGGCTTCATTGATCTGTCTCCTCAGTTGCTCTGGTCGGGTTTCCTGGTCGCTTAGTTTTTCGCGGCGGTTTCAGGGGTTGCGATAATTCCGCGTTCGGCAAGCCATTGTTTGATATCGGCGGTGACCGCGATCTTGTCTCCCGCCTTTTTCTCTTTGCCTTTGTGCGTGATCGCTTTGGCGAGAGTGACTTCGTGATATTCAGCGGTCTTATCAGATGACTTCTTCATGACTTTTCTCCTTCAATATTGTTTAAGTAGCAGCGCGCATTTGCATACGTTGTGACCAGCTAAGTGGGAAGTAGCCGTACCCTTTTATGTATCCAGGGCGTGGCGGATTTACAGGTTTAAGCCTGCGAATGTCAGCACCGGGTTTCCAGCCGGTTAATGCTGTGAAAACGGCATTTAGAATTGGGCCTGCATCAGCACGTACCCCATCACCGCTCTTGAGTGAGCGCACATTGCGAGTGACCACCACGGTGTGCCAGGTGAGTTGAATCTCGACGATGGTACCGTCCGCTTCATCCTGGCTAATATTCAATCCACCATAAATCACGTATACAGCGGGCGCATTCTGCTGCGCTTCTGTTACTCCTGCGAGATCTGGTGCAGTGAGTACAGACGGTGTTGGCGTGAGTTTGGCTAACATCTGCTCAAGCCTGGCCACAATCAATTGTTCGGCTTGCATCATCAGATAAAGTCCCCGCTGTTGCCACGGCCCCAGACGCGACCGCCGGACTCCATCACTGCACCACTGCTGGGGGCGGGTTTGCTGCCATCGCTGGTGGGACCCAACTGCACCTTGCCGTCTGTAGCTAGGCGCAGAAATTTGATGGCGTCCTGGTAGCGCTTCTCTACCTGCTCGGTGGCTGCATCGTCGTAGAGGCGATAGCGGGTCATGTCGCAGGCATAGACGGTGAGGATCGGCGGGGTGACTGCCAGCGGCAGTTGGTAACGCCCGGCTAGGTAGCCGTCTATCTCGGCGGCGGCATCGGTAATTGCCTGGTCGAGTACGCCATCATCAATGACACCGTTGCCGGCACGGTCGGTGAGCTGGATCAGCTCCTCCTCGCCGTAGCGGTCGATCAGGTTCTGTTTGGTGCAGTAGGGCATGGGCCTGGCTCTTTATGTCGTGACGGGCTTACTCTGCCGCCTCAACTTCATCCGCCGGGAAGGTCACACGCTCGACGCTGAGCATCGGCTCCTCTTCGATGGCCTTGAGCTGCTCCTTGCTAAGGGCATCCAGGGCAATGCCCATGCCCTCAGCGGGAAACTCGAAACCAGCGCGGCGGAAACTGTGCTTGCGCTTGGGGGTGACGAAGATGCCTTCGATCTCTTTGGGTTGGTTCTTGGCCATTGGTTTAACTCCTTATCAATGTTTGCTTAAACCAGCCCCATAGCTGGAGCTGGTCGTTACTAGCGGCTATCGGTTACACGCTACCGTCAGAGCCGTAAGAGAGTTGCCAGAAGCCATAGACTCCGGTGGCGCGCGCCTCGGCACCGAACTTGAACTCAGCCTTGTTGAAGACATCGTCGTTCTCCATCGAGGTCTGACTGACAAATACAGGCTTCTTGCGCATCTGCACGATGAACGGTTTGATGCTCTGCTTGTTGGTGACATGCAGCATCCAGCGGTCATCGGTGATAGCCGGGTTGACCAGCACGGTGGCGGTGCCCTTGTAGGGATTGGGGCTGTTGTCCTGCAGCTTGTCGGCATCGCAAATGATTTTTGCTACTGCCTCCTGAGAGGGGCCAACCTCCAGCACGTTGGGTACCAGGCGAAGCGGCATACCCTCGCTGTCGGTAAAGCTCATGATGGCCTGGCGGCCGGCACCGTAACTGCCCTGTGCTGCTGCAAGGGTAGCGGCGGAGAGTTTGGCGGTGCCCTTGTTGGAAACACTGGCACCATTCACTGGGTGGTCGGTGTCGTAGAAGTACTGCCCGTCCATGCACTCGGCGATAAACGCATTCTGCTTCAGGTCATCGACGATGATGTCGTGCAGTTCGCCTGCGGCCTCACCGGCCATCTGTGACTGGTTGTTGTAGATACCAAGGCTGTCATCCTCGATGTCATTACGTTTTACCGCGATGGTGGTTTCCCAGTCTTCGTTCTTTTTGTAGAACTTGCCGGCCTCAAGCGCCTTGATGAACTTATCGCCCACCCACTTGCGCATCTTGGGGAAGCGCTCCAGCCAGGCATAGTCCTCACCGCTACGTGTGGAGGGGACCTCCATTGCGGTCAGTTGCCAGTTGCCAGTCTGCGCCTTGAGGGTGTTGTGAAAGATGGTTTTAAGGCCGGTAAAAAGCGCCTGTAATGATGCTTTATTGACTAACATCGATATGTCTCCTGTCGTTAATTTGTTTTACTGGCTGCGCTAGATACCGATAGCGACCCATACCCCATCAGCGTCAACATCTTTAATGGTGCCGGCGGCTGAGCGGGTGCCGGTGCCATCAGTGGCGGCAACGGTTTGGTCATCGACGATGTAGGCGGTGCCGTCGATATGGGTGCGGTCGATGGAGCCATCGTTCTCGAAGCGGTACACGCCAGGCTCGGACTTGACGACGAGGTCGCCATCGGCACCGCCTGTGTTGTCCACCGCCTCGGCAGCCATGCCACGGGCCTTAAGCCCGAGAGCGGTGCTGCCGGGAACGGCAAGGCCGGTGGCGTTGAGTACTACGATGCTGCCGGCATGCACCTTTGCACCGGCGGCGGCCGGGTCTTCGTAGGTGGCCCCTACGCGCTTGGGGGTGTTACGGTCTTTGGTCAGTGCGGCCATTGCTTTCTCCTTTCTCTATGGTTGAGGACTTAGGCGGAGGCCGCTGCAGTCTTTTTATACTCTTCGGGGTCGATACCCATCTGCTTACAGATGGCGATGGCCTCCTCTCCCAACTCACCATCGGTAACACCACCCTCCGGAGCCTTGCCGCCGGTCTGCTTACCCTTAAGGGCGGCAATGGGTTGTGCGCTGTCGAGGTAACCTTTGAGGGCGTCGATGTCTTTGCCGCCCAACTCGCGGGCCCATGCCTCCTGGGCAGGCAACAACTTGCCTTCACTCATGGCAAGATCGACCAGGTCGTCTACCTCTTTGCCATTGAGGCGAACGGTAAGGCTGGCCACTTCGGTCTGCAGGGCCTTCATCGAATCGATGGGGACATACTTGGCCGGGTCGGGTTCGTTGCTGTCGGCGTTGGTTTTGAGGGTGGCAATCGCCTCGGAAACACTGGCCTGCTCATCGATGCCGAGCGAGGTACGCACCTCGCTCATCAGATCAGCACGGGCCTTGAGGGCTTCCATACCTGCCTGGATCTGCTCGTCGCTGGCGTCTTCAGCCAGGCCGAGTAGTTTGATCAACTGTTCACGTTTCACGGTATCGGTCTCCTGTTGATGGTGGGATGTGAAATCAAATTTCGCGGCAGCCATCGCGGTAAGGTCAGAGAGACCCTCGATGGCCGGGTAGTTGGTGAGGGCGGCCATCAAAATGGCCAGGACGTGCCCTGTGGTTTTGTCGTAGGCGAGCACGGGGGAGATGTAACGGTATTCTCTGGCGGCGATAACAGCGCGGGCGTTGTCAGTCCAGGTGATGTCAGTGGCGAACAGGCCCTCCCCATCACGCCACTCCATGTTGGCACCCTGCCACCAGCCACCGGCAGGGGCTGGCTGGCCGTTCTTCTCGGCGTGCAGGGTCTGGTGCTCGTAGTCGATAACGAAGTCGCCCGCCGTTGCCTGGGCGCGGGCGATCACCCGTGCGGCGATATCGGCGTCGATGTACCAGCCGTGCAGCCCCTCGGGGCGGCCATCGCGGGCACGGAACTGCCCGGCCGGGGTCAACTGGATCTCGGCAGGAACATGGCCATTGAGGTCAACGACACAGGCGGCAATGGCGACAATGCCAGCGCGCTGGTGGTTAGGATGTTTGCCTGGGATTAAGTACATGCCGCCAGAGTAGGCGGCTGGGGGTGGGGCGTGGGATTAAAGGGTTTTAATTATTACAGTGACGTGCTCAAACAACTAACAGGAAACCACATTATCGTATAAGCGGCAAGGATCATTCGTCTTGCATCATTACTCCTTATCTGAAAGGCACGGTATATCTACGAGATACCCAGCCCTCTACCGTTTCTCCATCAATATCGGCCTCAATAAGCAGCCACGCCCTCTGTGTTGAGTCCAATATGGTGACAATTTTTCCAACAGGAAGAGTAGCAATAACATTTCCTTTAAGGCCCGGCGTAGCCCTTACCCGTATGCCGTCGCCCAATACTACACGACACCCGCTAAGCGCCATCTTTTCCTCATTGCTGTAGCAGCGGACAAGAGTTTTAACTTCGCGATTATTCTTTGCCAATCCCAGCGCTAAAGCTTTATCGTTTATGTATTGAGTCGCAATGATTCCACCCATTGCAGCAGCGAATATCGGCAGAATAATCCCATTAAGCAGCCATAACAGAAAGCGCAGGGATTTATCTGAAAGCGATTCCAAACCCAAAGAGCCATTTACCAGAGCCTGAAATTCATCATTGGCTGAACGTGCTTGCTCTGTTAGCTCATCATTCTCAACAGCATCGCTACAAATATCTTCAGTAATCTCCATGACCTGCTGAAAGGCGACCGATGCCAAATCGCGGCCATAAAAACGGTTAGCCATTTTATTCAGCGGGTAGTTCATGGATAGCAAGCTCTCTGAGAGCTTATCTGGCAGCTTCCACTTTAGAGACGCTAGATGCTGGGACAAACTAGCTGATACTGACGAGGCAAGGCGCTCCTGGGACAGCCGGGCGGATGCTAACGATGAAAGGAATTCCTGGGACAGCCGGGCGGATGCTGACGAGGCAAGGAGCTCTTGGGACAGCCGGGCGGATGCTGACGAGGCAAGGAGCTCTTGGGACAGCCGGGCGGATGCTGACGAGGCAAGGAGCTCTTGGGACAGCCGGGCGGATGCTGAT
>JAOUQQ010000134.1 GCA_029879245.1 Chromatiales bacterium
CCCCGATAACGAGGCAGACTACCTTGCCCGACTTGAGCAACGCCTGCAGGGGGGCACCCGGCTGATGCAGTTCAAGGCAAAAGGGCTGGATGAGGCGACCTATCGTCGATTGGCCGAAAAGGTGATCGTCCTGGCACACCGTTACGACTGTAAGGTGCTCCTCACAGGGGAGTTGGCACTGGTTGATCAGCTGGGGGCCGATGGCCTGCACCTCGATAGCAAGGCATTGTCTGCCTGCAGCGCACGGCCAGTAGCCCTGAATTTAATGCTGGCTGTCTCCGGCCACACCCTTGCGGCGATGCAGAAGGGGGAGAAACTGGGGGCCGATTTCGGCGTCCTCTCCCCTGTCAACTACACCAGCGCCCATCCCGATATCGAACCACTGGGGTGGGAGGGTTTAAAAGAGGTATGTGGTGCGGTCTCGCTGCCGATTTATGCCCTGGGTGGGGTGAGCGTGGAGGATGAGGAGAATGCCAAAATGGCCGGTGCTGCGGGTATCGCTGGAAACAAGGGGTACTGGTAGTCGTTACCTTATCTCAAACTTCAACCCGGCCCACGGCATCCCCACCTGAGCGATGCTCTCTCTTAGCAGCGTCTCATCAAATCGGCCATAGACCATCGAATTGTCGCTCAACACCATCTCGTTGCGTCCCCAGTCGAGCAGAAACTTACCGCCACCGATCACCTCCAGTTGCGGATAGTCGAAGTTCAACACCTCGGGGGAACGCCAGTTATGGGGGATCTGCTGCTCGGTAAGGAAGTGAGCGAGGATCTGATTGTGAAAGGCGTGCTGATCCTTGCTCGCCAGAAGTAACCAGGGACTACCCTTAAAACGAAGCTGGACAAATTTCCCCTTCACCTCCTCGCAGTGGCGCATCGCCTCAACTGAAGGATAGCTCTTTATCGATAGCACTCTTTTCACCCGTCAGCGAATCATTCCTGAAACAGTAGCCCCTTCGCCACCTCGTCACGCTTTGCCCTGCCCAGCAGGTTTTCGATCAGCGTAAGGGCAAAGGCCATCGCGGTGCCGGGGCCACGTGAGGTGATCACCTTGCCATCCTGCACCACCGTCTCTTCCCGGTAGTCGATGGCGGAGGTGTCCATATCGTTCAGTGAGCCGGGGTAGCTGGTGGCTCGCCTGCCGTCGAGTACCCCTGCACTGAGCAGTACTCTGGGGGCGGCACAGAGGGCGGCGGTATAGCGCCCTTCGGCGGCCATCTTTTTCAATAATGTATGGATACGCGGGTCTTCGTTAAGGTGGTTGGCCCCGGGCAGGCCACCGGGCAGGACGATCATATCGAATTCGCGTTCAAGAACCTCATCCAGGGTGGTGACGGGGGTGATCACCACGCCGCGAGAACAGGTGACCGGGCCGGCCGTAAGCCCGGCACTCACTACTTCGACCCCTGCGCGAACCAGCAGGTCGATAATGGTTACTGCTTCAAGCTCTTCGCAGCCATTGGCGAGGGGGACAAGGACGCTTGCCATAGTGGTTCTCTCTGTTCATAGCGAAGGCGAATCAGATCCGATACCGATACCAGGTCGATTCCCTGCTGCTTCAGTGTCGGTAGCATCTGTTCCAGGATCATCAGGGTCTCGGGGTAGGGGTGAGCGATGGCCAGAGAGCTCCCTACCGCCCTGGCCTGCGAGACTAAACGGTCAAACTGATCACGGATCGCCCCCTCCTCTCGCGTGTGATCCAGAAAGATATTGCGCCGCAGGCCCGGCAACCGGTAACTATTTGCTACCTTCAGGGCAACCGTCTGGCTGGTGGTGGTGCTGTCGACAAAATAGAGATTGCCGCGCCAGCGCAACTCCTCCATCAGCCACGCCATCTGTAATGGCTGGCGGGTAAGCAGACTACCCATATGGTTGTTAATGCCACGGGCGTGTGGCACCGAGGCAAAGTTACGGTGCAGCGCCTCGACAAAGGCCTGGCGACCCATCCCCTGAGAGAGGCCACCAGGACCCATCGGGGCGCCGCCGACCGCCTCCATCGGCTGGTGCATCATCACCTCCTTGCCGTGACCGTAGGCAAGTTCGGAGAGTTTGCGGCTATAGGTGGTGCGAGGCAGGATGGAGTAGGTGACGTTGCCCGGTAGCTCGATGGCACGGCGTCCGTCATAGAGGCGGTCACCCAGGTCATCGATAATCAGGGCAACCACCGGGCGCGGGTCGCCCCCACCCGGCACCCCCACCTCGCCCGCCTGCGCCGTGAGCGCAAGAAAAAGGGCTATAAAGGAGAGGCTGCGGGGCACCATGTCACTTCATATTGGTGCGCGATTGCAGAATGGTGAGCCCCTTGAGCAGATTGAGGGCTTCATTGAGGGTATAGTCCTTACTCGCCAGAGACTCCTCCTCCTCCTTCTGCTGCTCCTCACTCTGTTTTGAGTTCTTACCGTTGCCGTTCTCCAGATGGCCACTCAGATCGGACTCCTTGATCGTCATCCCGTTTCTTTCAATCTTCTCGACCCGCAGCGGGTCGACCTTGATATCGGGCACGATCCCCTCGGCCTGGATCGAGCGGCCCGAAGGGGTGTAGTAACGGGCGGTGGTGATCTTTACTGCCGAGTTATTGCTCATCGGGAAGATGGTCTGTACCGAGCCCTTGCCGAAGGTCCGCCCCCCCATAATCACGGCACGTTTGTGATCCTGCAGGGCACCGGCAACGATCTCCGAGGCGGAGGCGGATCCCTCATTGACCAGCACCACGATAGGGGCGCCGAAGAGGATGTCATCCGGGGTAGCGTTAAATTTCAGCTCGGAGTCCTCGGCACGCCCCTCGGTGTAGACCACCAGCCCCTCCTTGAGGAAGGCATCGGAGACCGCTACCGCCGCCCCCAGTACGCCACCGGGATTGTTGCGCAGATCGAGCACCAGTCCCTTCAGTTCGCCCTTGTTCTCTTTTTTCAGGTCGCTGACCGCTTTGCGTACCTGCTCACCGGTCTTGGTCTGGAAACTGGTAATGCGCAGGTAACCGAAACCATCCTCCAGAACACGCGACTTGACGCTCTTCACCTTGATGATGTCGCGAGTGATACGGAAAGTGAGTGGGCCATCCTCCCCCTTGCGTACCACGGTCAGTACGATGTCTGTCCCGGGGGTGCCACGCATCATCTTCACCGCATCGTTAAGACTCATCCCCTTTACCGGGGTGTCATCGAGGCGAATGATCAGGTCGCCGGCCTTCATCCCGGCGCGCTGTGCCGGGGTATCGTCGATGGGGGCGACCACCTTGACGAAGCCATCCTCCATACTGACCTCAATGCCGAGCCCGCCAAACTGCCCTGTAGTCCCCACCTGCAGCTCCTTAAACTCCTCCTTGTTGAGGTAGGCGGAGTGGGGGTCCAGACCAGAGAGCATGCCGCGAATCGCCCCCTCCAGCAGTTGCTTGTTGTCCACCTCCTCGACATAGTCCTGCTTAACCTTGCCGTATACCTCGGTCAGGGTGCGCAGGTCGTCCAGTGGCAGGGTGGCAGCGGCATAGTTGACCGTCTCACGCTCTGCCAGCACGCTGGTGCCGATGCTGAGGGTCAGCCCGACAAAGACGCCGGTGCCAAGTGCCAGAAAATATCGTGCTGATGACTTCATAGTTGCTCCCGGGACAGCTGCTCGATTCCCTCGCCGCTTTCCCAACATATAAATAAGTGCGATTGTCGGTTATGGATAGGATATTACGCTAAACACAGTAAAAGCCAAAATGGGGGGCGTTAACGCCTGCACCACCTGACAGGATCGGTTGGTTTGCCATCCTTACGCACCTCGAAGTAGAGGGCATTGGTGTCCAGCCCCCCGCTGTTACCCACAGCGGCGATAACATCTCCCCTCTCTACCCAGTCGCCCACCTCGCGCAGCAGACTCTGGTTATGACCATAGAGCGTCATATAGCCATCACCATGATCGATGATCAGTAAAAGGCCGTAGCCACGCAGCCAGTCGGCATAGGCGACACGGCCATGGGAGACCGCCTTTACCTCCTGCCCCTCACGTCCTGCGATCACCACCCCCTGCCAGCGCAGGCTACCGACGCGACGTGGCTCTCCGTAGGCCTTGATCCGCTTACCCGCCGTTGGCCAGCTAAGTTGTCCCTTCAGTCGGGCAAAGGGTTTGTGGTCACCCGGGGCGACGGGGATATCACTCAGCGCCTCAGTCAGCGCCTGCAGCAGACGCTTTAACTCCTTTTCATCAGCTAACAGGCCATTAAGCTGCTCATCCTTGCTTCGTATCTCTATCTTGAGTCGACCGACCACCCCCTTCCTCTCGTTACGAGAAACCTCCATGGCGTCCCGCTCCTGCTCCTCTTTACTGCGCAGTTGCTGCAACCGTTCACGTTCCTGAGCGATCTCACTCTCAACCTGCTGCAGCTCTGCAATAGTGCGGTTGAGATTCTCGATACGTTCGCTGCGTGCCCGATTGAGGTAGTCGTAGTAGGTGAGGGTGCGCCCCAGGGCGGCGGGGTCTTCCTGATTAAGGAGGATCTTGATCTGCTCCTGGCGTCCCATCGCATAGGCGGCACGGATCTGCCCAGCCAGATAGCGCTGCTGCTCGGTCACCGAGTGCTGCAGCCCCTTCTGTCGTCTCTGCAGACTGGCAAGGTTCTGCTCCTGCTCTGCCTCCTGCCTCTTCAACCGCTTGATGGCACGACCGATACGACCAATCCGTCGCTCTACCTGGCGTAGCGCTTTGGTGAGGTCGTCATAGCGACTGCGATCCAGATTGAGCTGATCCTGCAGGTCGCTAATACGCTGACGAAGCTGTTTCAGCCTCTCCTTGTGCTGTTCCGCCTCACTGGTAGCGGCGGCTGTGATGGGGAATCCGACTGTCTGGCCGAGCAGCAGCAGCGGCAGCAACAACGTCATCACCCGTTGCCGCACACCGCCCGCCACGAATCAGGCCTCACCCTCTTCGGGATAATCGACCATACTGTGGCCATTCATCTCTACAGGCCTCTCCAGCCCCAGCAGGAACAACATGGTGGGGGCGACGTCGGCCAGGGTGCCCGATTCTGCGAGCTGCAGCGACTGGTTGCCAACATAGATGAAGGGGACCGG
>JAOUQQ010000006.1 GCA_029879245.1 Chromatiales bacterium
TTATTTGAATGTAAGTCGATTCCGCAATATAGTGTCATGGCAGCCTCCAATGAAGTGTTTGTCGCCTTTCATTGTAGCCTCGCCCCGGCGGTGGGGCGGAGGCTGCCTTATGTTTATCAGGTCTTGCATTCACGCACGCAAAAGAAAAATGAGTCAGATTGTCCCCTATGTTCTTATTTTCCATTACACATATAATCCCAGATACTGCCGTAACGCGGCAAGCCCAGATTGTTTAA
Source organism: Chromatiales bacterium (assembly GCA_029879245.1). GTDB lineage: Bacteria > Pseudomonadota > Gammaproteobacteria > Thiohalomonadales > Thiohalomonadaceae > JAPHSX01. Next base: position 237 of record JAOUQQ010000006.1, read on the forward strand.
GGGCGTCACATCATCGCGTATAGAGCAGGCATGATAATCAGAAGCGCAGAGAGAATCTTCATCATCGGTGTAAAATCTTTGTCCAATTAAATTACGATAGACTTCGATATTGTCGACGCCCATGCCCAACTGCTGCCAGTTAATATCTAGAAACGTTGCGCCGTTAATCATCACATCATGCATATGGGTAAAACCATAAAAATCAGTAGTGGGTGTTTGGCTGGGATCAGATAACCAGGTTGCTGGAAAAGGGCCAGAAGTATGATCCCATGGTCCGGAAAACATACAGACACGATCCACGATTTTCTGCTTACCAATTAGCGCGGCCATCCCTGCGCCCTGAGAGAACCCACTAAAAACAATCTTGTTATACAAAAGTACATCGGCATCGTAAAAAGCATCCCACTTTAAATGTTGCAACATTTTCAGCAGGCGATTATCAATACCATCTGCCACACTACTCACATAGGTTGATGACGGGGAACCAAATAGGCGATCCTGACGACTCTCTTTATAACAGGCATCCTCTTCGCCACACATGTCGGTAATAGAGTTACCGTTCTCATAAGCCAATACCACACCCTTCATACCTGCACTAGACATCGTTCTCAGAATTTTTTGATAATCGTCTGGTGGGCTCCCACTGCCGGGGAAAAATACAAACAGGCGTTCCTGACAAGGCGCATTAAGGCAGTCCAAAGCCAGATGATGACTGTCTGGCTGATAAAAAATCGCCGCATCCGTATCTGCAACGCGTATCGAGATTATTTCTTGAGACGGTTCATTGCTGACATTATTCGCTGTAGACGAATTGTCACAACCGGAGAAAAGAGACAGAAGCAGGGTGATGAATAGTGAAGTTTGTATATTCATTACAATAGTTTAGCAAACAAAAGGCTTCAGCACTGAATAACAGGGTAAGGGAGCCTTCACAGGTAAACCGAGGTCGAAAACCGGGCTCAGAACACAGTTTCCTCTAATATAGATCACTTCTATAGTTAACGTCAGCGCAATCACATGGAGGTGGGACGTGGCACGCAAACCAAGATTCATGATGCGTGGCATACCTCAACACATCATTCAGCGTGATAATAGGGAATAGACACCGTTTTCCAAATCCCAAACACCCCTCTAATTAAACAGTACGTAGTCAACACCATCACGTATCTCTATATGAAAGTGATCGTGGTGTGCTGCGTTATAGTGTGGAGTTAATATCCAGTGAAAAAGGTTTTGATCAGCAACCTTGCAGATAAAATCTCTTAAGAAATGCTGTTTATCTGAGTCATTATCCCGTGGTTTACAAACTTCAGCTCTGTGACGGCGATCTTTCCAGTCACTGACTACCTCATAGGTTGTGCCATCACGGGTAATTAACTTTGAGATATCAAGAGCCAGTGCATGATGATGACCACTTACCCTGCCTTTACCACCTACCTTCGCCCCCGGTGAGTAACTACGCATGTGGTATACCGTACTAATATTTCTCTCTTTAAGTAGAGGTGATATCCCAATCAGAGCGACAGCCAGGCGGCAATCCATAACAGAAAAAGTTTTTGAGTTTCCAGTATGTCTATAGTGGATACCTGCTATGGGAGAGGTGAGCCTTATAGGGTATTTTACAGCATCCGATTTATTGGCCATTTCATATCGAACCCCGTTCTTGTTTAAAGTTTCAAAACACTCGACATTTTCCATCGAAATGATGCGCAATCCATTTATGCCAAGACTGTTATCAGCCAGGTAGATAGGATCTTTATAACGTTCGGCTGGATCAATCCCCTTTTCATTAATCAGATATTCAATAAAGTTCTCAATAAGAAGAGGCTCATCTTGACGCGCCCACCGCAATCTCTGATAAGCAATCATGACAGGAGAGCGGCCTTCGGAATTTCTCGTGTTGACATCGGCGCCAAGCTCAACCAGTACACGGGCATTTGAGATGTGCCCATTTCTGATGGCATGTTCAAGCGGCGTTGACTGGCTTGCATTTCTGGGAGGATTAACCTTTGCACCCTGTTTCACCAGAAAGGTGATGAGTCCACTTCTATTCTCAGTGCGGCCTGCTGCATCCTCTAACATCGAGGAAAGTGTTCGTGTGCCGGACTCCAGTGGTGCACCATTTGATATTGCATGCTGTATCGATACAACGTCGCCGTTATGGAGAGCCTGAACAAATTCAATTTCGGCCAGCTGATTTTTGGCGACATCTTTGACCTCGCGAGGGTGGTAAATGTTATTCACCATATTCCAGCTATATGACCAGCTATAACTGGTGTTTCCTTCCATCTTATAAACGGTTAATTTGTCACCTTTTAATGAACCTCTCTGATATTGTCCTAACTTAAACTCATGGTTCGTTAATTGAATGGCAATAATATCACCATACTTAAATCCTTTTCCCCGGATTAATCTTTTAACACGTTGTCTATCGTCATCAGTATTGTAATGGTGTGATTCGCTATAGCGTTGACCGCCAGATGGTCCGCTACAGGCACTGACTAATGAGAGCAGAAAGACAAGGATGATGCCAGATAGTATCCGCGAATGCTTCATAAGTTTAACCCCCGATTCTATATCTGCAGTCGTGCTAACGCCATGGAGCTTAACACTAAAAAGTTGACGACGCATATTATGAGAGAACAATAGAATAACCGGGGGTCAGAGTGAATTTGATTCAGATATACTCATAGCATGAACATCGAATAAGGAGGTGAGAGATCTGCCACGAATGGGTAATAATTAATTTTGCTATGACCCTAAACATTTCGACCCCGTTTCCCGGTGTTGTTTGCGCCAATAGGTATTTATGCTTTAATAGTTGAGCGCAATAGTGAAAAAACGGGGTCAGTACACAGTCTCCTCTAATATTAGACTTAATTGAGTTCTGCCCCAAATATCCCAAATATCAGATCAATCCTTCATGCCGTGGTCTCCCTCAACTGGACTTCAATTTGGAACATTTATTTAGTCATAATAGTAGGGTGTCTTCGCAGTCCATGAGCTCTTGGGATATTTGCTGTGGAGTCTTTCGAACCAGTGTTTGCCCGGTTGACGCTCACCCTCGCCCCAGCATGAAAGACCGCCTGAGCCGACCTTGTCACACAACACCAGGAAATGGAGTGTCTTGGCTTCGACTTCAGAACTGATATTCTCGTAATGTTGCAGCGACTTCAGAAAGTAGGTGTATGATCCTTCATCACCGTTTGTCTGCACACATTCGTCGGTGTTTTCCAGGTAGCGTTGATGTATGATCGACCAGTGTTCAGGTTCACCGTGATGTGCCAGAAAGTAAGCAATATTCATATTTCCCTTTCCCTGATCTGTTCCTGTCGCAACCATCCTGACAGCGGTTCTGATCGAAGACAGTCTACCCAATGCACTGTCGTCATACTTGTCGAACAGGGCCTGTAGCTGGTGAATTTCCCCTGTAGTGAGGTATCTCATTGCGAGGTCATGCAGCACCAGGGTACGCATCGATGAATTCAAATCGGCATCCAGTAATTTTTGATCTTCCTGCGTGCCGCACTGTGCTGATAGATAACCAACAAGGATGGCGTCGCGAATCCCGTATTGAGAACTCAGCAGGTCGGTTAATGAGCCGGTACGCATAATATTGGTAGCAATGGCAAGTTCGACATCGGTAGAGTACGGTAGAATCTGTTTGAGTTTTGACCACGCCTCATTGGCCTCGCTGTAACGACCTGCGTGCTCGAGTGCACGTGCCGTTAAAACGCCGTGATAGTCATCAAGCTGTGAATTGCGCTTGTGATTATTTTCAAAGAAGGTGATATTCCTCTGCTCATAGGCCTCAATTGCCGCCTTAAGATAATCCAGCTCTGAGGCGATTGTGGCCAGTTCCCTGTTTGCCGAGAGATCAATCCTGCTAAGGGTGGCTTGTAGCCGGTCAACTGAGGTCAGCTCATCGTCCTGTACATAAATGGTGTACTCATTAAGCAGTGAGGCCACCTTGTGCCTGTCTTGTGAATTTAGTGTGCTTTGATACGATAGCGTTACAAGTGATGCCTCAAGCGCCTCATCAAGTAGTTTCAGGTAGATCTCTTTATTACCGCGAAGAAGTTCCACACGACGCAACAACCCGCGAGCAGAGTTTAGATAGGGACCCTCAGGGTAGTGTGTAATGTAGGAGTTGAAAGCATCATATGCGCCATTCAGTAGTTGAATTTGATCTGGCCGCAGTTTACTGAAGGAATCCCACTCCTTCTGTGCAGCCAGTAAATAGCTGCGTGCAATTAGGTAACGGCTTGTCTGTGACAACCATCCTTTGCCACGCTGTGCAACCTGCATATAGTGACTTGCAGCCTGCTCATAGTTACCACTATAAAAATGCGTCAGTGCATGCATGTAAAGCAGGTGAGGATCTATGACATCTGGTGCACCGGTAGCCTCTGGTGGAGTCTTTGCATTTGCGCAATCTATGAGCATCGCAATGCGCCATGCCACAAGGAGTCGATAGGCATTGTCGTTGAGTGAGCTGACCTTAGCCGCAGAACGTATCAGGGATAAGGCATTCTCTGGTGTATTACTGGCACAGTATCCCCAGCTGTAACGGTCGTAGTCGGGTTTGTCGACTACATAGCGCTGCCGGCTATCACCTTTTGCAGGAGCAAGTTTGTCAATCGCAATGGCAAGCTCTATCTCACTCTTCTCCTGGCTATCATTCGCGACCCGCTGTGCCAATGTACGTGCCCCGTCATAGTCACCCTCATGATACAGCACTAACGCCTCTACCAATGCCGCATAATGGTGCAGTTGAGGGTGATCGCGTAATTGTGTAAACAGCTCATCATCACGTGGAGCAACATAGTCCTGTACATTCTGGCGACGCTGAAGTTGTGTGTAATATTCTGCTTTGACATCGCACATCCAGACCACGTTACGTACAACTTTATCCAGCCACTCCGTATACATTTTCTCCCTGCCACCTTTGCCCTCTGGAATAGTATCCCATTGATTGTATCTGGCGTGTAAATTTCCTCTTTCGCGGCTCATAATTATGAGTTTGCTGTACTTGACCTCATCCAGCATCTTTCTTATCTCGTGGTTGCCTCGTAACGGACAGCGATCAAGAATTGAGTTGCCGCTATATTCACTACCGGTTTGAACGAATTCAATTGTTCTACCGGCTGTGCTGGTAATCGCATTAATCTCTGCCAGGACATCGATTGATGGCTCATCCTGCCACCTGAGCTCGGCAATACCTAACGCATTCAATACATGTCGTGAATTAATGGTGGTGCTAACCGCCGGGTCATATTTCAACGACAGCTCCAGATAAGAATCTTCATCATATTCCGGGCCACACCCCCAGGCGATTCCGAACATCAGCAACAAAAAGGCAATTCCGTATGAGCTTTTAGTTGTCACTTTTAGTTCCTCACATTTAAGAACAGCATGGAGCCGCGATAATTATTGCCAGTAGCTATGCGCATTGACGAGAAATCAGTGTGCCTTGTTATTCCAAGCCTGTACGTGTACGGAAAATTAATTAGCCGTTGTGTTAATCGTTGTGTATCTGGAAGAGGGGTGTAATCCTGATAGAGCTGGAAGGCGATGTAATCTAGCTCGTTTGCAAGACGCTCTACCCCACGAGGGTTATCCTCATACCATGTAACAAGGCCGGTGGCGCTAAGGTGTACCTGCGGCATTTCCCCTTTCAGAGTGCGTACCATAGCGGCATACTCGGTTAGGGCAGATGAGGGGGAGTCGTAATCCAGCTGTATATGCTGAATATCGATGCCGTGATGGCGCCACTGGGTTATGGCATAGGAGATCTGGGCAGCCAGGTAAGCAGTATCAACCAACCCATTCAGGCGAAACAGAAGTACCAGCTCACGACCATCTATCTTTACGGGTTGAATACCGCGCTTAACAAACCTTGGGGACTCCTCGGCATAAAAGTCACCCTGGTAGAGAACCCACTCCCGGCAGGTGTCAGCCAGCGTGAGATCGCTTGACCTCCATATCCAGCATGCGTTGGGCCTTGTTTGTGTTACTGCTCCTGAGACATTTAACAGCAGAGATAACAGCAACAAGATGGTTATTCGGCGAATCATCCGTGTCTTTCTAATTATAAAAAAGAGTAGATTAATTACTTATGCCATATGTTAGAAGTGCGTTGCAAGAAAAAAGAGCCTGTGCCCTTTTTATCTATCTGAATTAATTCAATACACAAGGCTGACAAGGAGGTGAAATATTGTACGAAAACCAAGATTGACCACCGCGAATTTCACAGAGAATACGCAATGGGGCAATAATTGTGAGCTCGCTTATTATGTGAAGTCATATAAGACAGACCGCTACTCCACGATACGGAACACCTAAATTATGTTGTATAGTACGGCCACTATTCCAACCAGCTATACGCACATTATGCCCGGCTACTACCTTCATATCATCAATGCCAATCAGGCGCTTGAGGCCATTGCCAAAGGTGAGTCCTGTGTGCGGCTATCCACTGACCTGAATCTTACGGAACGGGACTTTGTGATAACAGAGCAGGGTCTGGTGCTTGATGAGGAGAACCGACTCTCCATTGCTGAACTCAAACGAATCGCCAAGAAGAGCCAGCGAATCACACTCTGCCGTGATGGTGAAATGATTGCACTTGAAGACCGCAGCGAGGGGTATTACAAGCTCGTTCCCACGGAGGGTGCGCCGCTGCTGGAGATCAGCGGCGTGAAGATGCACATCTCCAAAGGGACCGACCCCTTTGCGAGCGCCTCAGAGATGGCGCAACAGGCGGTGCGCAAGGGTGACCGGGTGCTGGACTGCTGTAGCGGTCTGGGCTACGCCGCCATCGCGGCCCACAGACTCGGTGCAAGCGAGGTGCTGACCATTGAGCTGAGCAGAGTTGTGATGGGGTTGCGCGCGCAGAACCCCTGGTCAAACGATCTAGGGCATGAGGGGATTGTGCAACGTCATGGCAATAGCTTAGAGCTGATAGCTACCATGGCGGCGGACTCCTTCGATTCTGTCATTCATGACCCACCACGCTTTTCCCTCGCCGGGGAGCTCTATAGCGAAGCGTTCTATCGGCAGATCTACCGCGTGCTTCGCCGTGACGGAAGGCTTTTTCATTACACCGGCAATCCACATGTCGTAAAGAAGGGGAGCAGCTTTGTTGACGGTGTCATTCGTCGGCTCAATGCGGCCGGCTTCAGGCATGTGGTAAAAGTTGAGCATCTGATGGGGGTCAGTGCGCAGAAATAATCGAAACTAAAGGGGAGCGGATTAATATTGCCAGGCGTAAAAATTGGCCTATATAAGATAAACTGACCTGAAGTGGCTAATATTTCATCCCTCCGTATCCTTTTGAACTGAAATATTATATTTTCATGGGCATTCCGGATTACATGCATTTAAGTTCGTGACAAATTTCAGCGAAATATTGCCATTATCCATATCTGCATTACGCACAGCATTCTTTTTGATTCGCATGATTTTTGCAGAACGATCCACGGTTATGTCGAACTCAGGTGCTCCCCCCAGGGATCGTGTTAGCATAAAGTGAGCGCTTTGAAATGGAAGTTTAGAGGTCAGCACATAGGGGATAGGTGCAGACGGACTAACAAGCACATAGACCGAGGTTGCCTTTTTTGATTCTCTGAAGTCCTGTGTTGCGGCATCCAGCGACAGCTTAAGTTTATTGCCCGTCAATTCACCGCGTACCGGAACCCTAAAGTAGGCTGGGGTGAATACGCCTGCCAAACCGGTTGTCGACACTGCTGATAAACTGCCAGGGAGCGGTTGGATCATGAACCTGACGAGTATGTCCTTTCTGACTCTGGGGTCCAGCACGGAAAAATTCTCCCACGCCTTAAATTTACTTCCGACACCCTCAATCTCACCTGTCACGTGAATTGAATCAGAGTCGTTGGTGCGTTGATAGCGAACGTTAATCACTGCGTCGATCTCTTCATCATATTTCAACCAGGTGGTGCCATTTTCGCGCATGTTAACGTTCAGAGAAGCTTGAACGGTTCCGCTGAATTTTTGACAGAATAGCTCAAAGACACCATCGATAAACATAGGAACCAGATCAGTGATCGCACCAGCCAATCGAGCCATAGATGCTGACGGGTCTTGGATTCGTTCAACCGTTCTGTTGATGCCTTGATTGATGATCCCACGTGTTGCCGCGTTGCGGTACGACACTGGCATCCCTGATACAAGTGTATCGGCAGACAGGCCCTGCAGCAGGCTATAGGATGTAGAGACAGCACCTGAGGCCATAGTAAAGGCAAGTGATGCCGTCTTCAGGCCCTGCCCGGTATAATACAGCCCGTCACAAACGTTATGATCATTGCCAGGTGGTGTGGCACTCAAAATATGATCTGCCTCGCTAAGTTCGCTGTACATCCGGTCATAGACAGGTGTGAGGTGTTCTGCCATTGGTGGGACCTGACCAGTTATATCATCGATAATTTGCAGCGCGGCATCTACCGCTTCAACATGCGTATCGCTTTGCGCAATCATTTCACGCAGTTGGGAGACTTTTTCAAGTGCCTCTTGCTGAGTGGGTGATACAGGGGAGCGTTCAATGATAGTATGGATGTTGTTAATAATGGCACGAGTTTTAGATATAACGGTGGAAAGCTTTTGTTTTATCTGGTCACGTTGAGAGGAAAAGCTAACTACGTCAAATGACAGACTCTCCTGCCCCTGTCCGCCAGGACCTTTCACCAGAACAGTGTATCGACCCATCGTGTTGAAAGGTACACGATATATTTGTGAGTAGTTGCGAGCGGCATCTACCGAAACATTAAAGATTTGATTATCACCGTCTGGTGACGTTAACGTTATATTAACCAGTCGGTTATCTCTAAGTGCGGTGGCCGTACCTGATATTGTTACGACGCCACCGGGCACAGTCGTTGACGGTGTAATAGAGGCCTCTAAAGGCATGGTGGAAGGGACGAGCGACTCAGCTCCAGCACTCATGCAGATTAACAGCAGCACATAAACTGTGACCAGTTTGTAGAGGTACTGCTGCATATGTGGATGAAATAAGTAAAGACCCATTGAATTCTCCTTCATAAATCCATTTAACTACGACTCAGTTTAGGCCATGTTATAGCAGGAATCAATCAGAGGAATAATCAGGTCAGAACAATTAAAGGATGCAGAGTATTTTGGCAGGGTATTCCGGACGGTGTGTGCACAGTGAGTTCCAGTCCTGATTTTATTGGAGTCTATTTCGCACTTTGCGCGATCCCGATACTGTCTCTCATATCTGAGAGATTATTTATAAACATGGCATTCGTGTTTATGGTAATACTTCGGTTACTGTTATTGGTATCGTTCCATCTGTGAAAAAAAGCGACATAGATTAAATGGATCATTCTTAACATTAATGAGGTTAGTTACGATTAAAAACTGGATCAGATAAATGTTGTTTCTAAGTATCAGAAAAATCCACTCTGAGACCTGTTTAACATGACTACATGGGGTATCCAGGTTGGCTAATTACGAATAGAGACAGATTTGGTTTCTGCCGTTCTGTTTTGCCGAGTACAAAGCTTTATCTGCGTGACGAAGTAGAATGTCGGTGCTGCCGGATGCGTCCGGTACGAGTGAGGCGACACCAAAACTCATAGTGATATGTTCACTGATTGAAGAGCCTTTGTGCTCTATGTTAGCAGTGGACAAATTGTGTAAGATCTTTTCAGCGAGTTGTTTGCCGTCCTGAATATTTGCATCGATCATAAGAATAACAAACTCTTCACCACCATATCTTGCAACAATATCTGAAGCGCGATTTAGAGACGACTTTAAGATATTGGCAACCTGTATGATGCAATCGTCACCTTGTTGATGACCATAGGTGTCGTTATATTTTTTGAAATAGTCAATATCACACATAATGACCGATAACGATGATTTATCGCGGCGATGCCTGTTCCATTCTTTTGCGAATTCCTGATCAAACATTCTTCTGTTAGCAATGCCTGTCAATGGGTCATGGAGTGACAGACGCAGTAACTCATCATTGAGGTCGTTTAAGGAGTCTGTTTTAGATTGTATTGTGTCGAGTAATGTATTAATGGAAGTTGACAGCTGGCCAAATTCATCACGGTTACTGTAGATTACTCGTTTGTTGTAGTTGAGTGAGGTGGATATGTTTTGAATCTGTTGGAGGATGGTCGATAAAGGAGTAAGGATGTTGTTATTGATTAGAAAAATAATAAGCGCGATTGTTGCCACACCTACAGCGATAGCTGACAGGGCGGAAAGATTGATGACGTTTTTACCTTCTTGTGTGATGTGTCGCTGATAAGCGATCTCAATGGTAAATGCATGACTACCATAGATGTCCTCGATAATCATTCTAGTGATAATCTGTTGATTATCAGTCAAAAATGAAATCAGTGGATCAGAATCCGACGGCTCGACATCTGTGTTATTAAGCTTGCGTGTGTCTTTAAATGATAGGTTGAGTTGCGTCAGGTCTTTTAAGGTATTTTCTTGCAAATACCGACCGAAAATCAGATAGCCATAAGAAGGGCCGTGATTGTTGGAATGGAGAATATGACGGGATGAAATGGCCATGATATTTCCATTGTTTATTACAATGCCTGAAACAGATTGGCTTTCTTCTTCTGGCTCCTTGGGTGCGGGTAGAAGTTTATTGGTGAGAGTGACGCTGTCTGCTGAGACGCTCTTTAATTGGCTTGCATCACCATTGAGGTCGATTGACCTAATCCAGAGAGTTTTTCCAGAGGTGTCAATAAATTGCATGTGATGAATATTCAGGTTCTCAAGTAAGCTTTCATCAGCAAGGTTGCTTTCTATGTAGTCGGTCGAGCGAGTAGAGATGAATTCGACCGTATCGTTCCACGAAGCCCAATCCAGGGTAAGATTATCGAGATGGGTGAGTTCCTGCTTGAGTGCCTGCTGAAGCCTGTGGTTGTTCTTCCAGATTTCATTTTTCTCTATAGCATCGAATTCGGGCATTATTAATGCCCATGTGAGGGTATACTGAACTGCAGACACGAATAACAACAGGCCTATAAAGACGGTACTTGCTTTCTGTTTGAGTGTCATGGCTACGTCCTGATCCTTCACTATATGTATATTGACCACGCCCATAGGCGTTATAACGATACTATCGTGTTTGGCTAATATTCGCACCCTGTGTTTTAGTGTGCATAATCTGCAACATTCAGGAGCGTGTAATAACTCTCATACCGTACTTTTTTGTAGGGATAAATCCCATATAGAGTGTGGTTTCTAGTCTGGTTTCCACCAATAAGAATTCATGCTTTAATAACCAAGAATAACAGTGTGAAACTAATTGAGGCTCAGGTTCATGATTCTTAAAAAAGAGCAGATCGCTCCGGATTTTGCTGTACCAAATCAGGACAACACGGTGATCAATCTCTCCGGCTTCCGGGGGAAGATGAATGTGGTGCTCTATTTCTATCCTAAGGATGACACCACGGGATGTACGCTGGAGGCCAACCAGTTTACTCAACTGGCATCTGAGTTCGCTCAGTTTGACAGTGTGGTGCTGGGTGTGAGCAAAGACAGTTGCGCCAGTCATCAAGCCTTTATCGACAAATACGGTTTGAAGGTTGATCTGCTCTCTGATAGCAGTGGCGCGCTGTGTGATGCCTATGGGGTGTGGCAGGAGAAGGAGAAAGACGGGGTGAAAAAGATGGGAATTGTCCGCTCCACCTTCGTGATCGATAAACAAGGGGTACTGGTTGAGGTTATGTACGGTGTGGGTGCGGATGGCCACGCCGCGGAGATATTGGCGCTGGTGAAGGGTCTCTAGTGTTGCTGCATATGCTTGAATATTGCACGGTGCACATATGTCACAGATAACCATTATGTCTCTGCGCCACTCGGCGTTTTACAGCCCGCTTCTGATGACAATGGCCGGCGGCTTCTTGCAGGGCGAAGGCCTGGAGCCGAGTTATCGACAGGAGTCACCCGGTGATATAGTTGTTGATAACATTCGTAATGGCAGTTGTGACCTTGCGCAGTCTTCGGTAGCGACCAGCTTTGCTGCACTGCAGCGTGGGGAGCTCCCCGATATTGTCCACTTTGCCCAGATTAATGCCCGCGATGGCTTTTTTATCGCCGCACGTGAGCCTGATGAGAGTTTCACCTGGGAAAAACTGGCCGGGCGGAACGTGCTGGTCGATCACTTCTTTCAGCCGATGGCGATGTTCAGGTACGCACTACATCGCAAGGGTGTCGCGTACGATTCATTGAAGGTTGTTGATGCAGGACAACCAGGGGAGATGTTGCAGGCTTTTCTTGGCGGCAGAGGTGACTATATCCATCTGCAGGGGCCGGCGCCGCAACAACTGGAGCAGGATGGTCACGCCTTTGTTGTTGCTGCTGTAGGCGATGCGGTTGGTCCGGTCGCCTTTAGCAGCCTGTGTGCCTCACGTGACTGGCTGCGAGGGGAAAAGGCAAAGGCCTTTATGCGTGCCTATCGTAAGTCTCAACGGTATGTATTAGAGGCTGAGGCTGAGGAGATAGCGGCTCGACAGCAGGAGTATGGATTTTTTACAGAGATAGACCCGCGGGTACTGGCCAATACCATCAGGGCCTATCAGCAACTTGGGTGCTGGCAGCAGACGCCGGATATCCCTCAGGCTGACTACGAAAACCTGCTTGATGTGTTTGCATTTTGCAGTGGCGAAGAGCGACGTTATCCCTTCAACGCAGCAATTGTTGCTCCGCCAGGATAAAGAAAAATACCATGCTGATCATTCTGACCTGCTTTATATAGAACGGAAGACGAACTCATGGAGATAAAGAGTTTTTTACTCTGACCCCGAACGCTTATCAGGCTCATTCTAGTTGATATCACTGGCAGGTGGTAGATCGGCAAACACACTATTGGCCATCCAGCTGGTAATGTTATTGACCAGTTGGGGTGGTCCAACAATCTTCATTACCCCATCTTTCTGAGCCTTGCGATAACTGTTTTCACCCATCCAGATATCCGCCAGTGTTCTTACATCAGAGGTGAAGTAGACGTCCACATCCTTGCCGGGGTCGTTGACGCAGACATCCAGGTCATTTCCCGTTACGACAATCCACCAGTCCGGGTACTCCTTGATATCAGTAAATTTAAAACGAATAACCGTCTCATCGCCAATCAGTTTATCAGGCACAATGCTGCGCTGAAGATAGAGCATGAGTAGTTCCACATCGTAATCCTTCTCGGTCAGGCTGGAGCGTGCCCATCGCATTCCCCATTGTCCCATCCCTAGAATGACCGGCATAAGCTCCTTACATGATTCCGTAGCGTAATATTCATACCCCTTCTGGCCAGCGATCTTCTTTTTCAGTATGAGGCCATAGCTGGTTAGTGAATCGAGCCGTTTTGAGAGCAGGGTGGGTGAGATTAATGTTAACCCGCGCTGTAGCTCATTAAAGCGGGTAGCTCCCATTATAAGCTCGCGGACTATCAGGATCGTCCACTTCTCACCCAGAATTTCCGTTGCCTTGGCGATAGGGCAAAACTGACCATATTCCATTGAGTTCTCCTGATTTGGTCGGGGATGTACCAACTCCACTTTCTGTAGTTGGATACTCCATATTGTGTAGTTAGATACTACACAATATGAAGTATCGGTAAAACCCCGGCCTCTCTAAGATTCTCTTCAACGATGCAGTATCAGAGCGGCATCGAACAGAAGTAACTATCAACATTCAACATGAGAGGTAAATACGATGGACAAGAAAGCAACCGATGTAATGATCTATACCCAGGCCAAACTTGATGATGAGCAATTCAGCGAAATCACACGTCAGGTAAGGACGATTGATGGTGTTACCCGCTTCGAGCGTTCGCAGCACAAGCCGCAATTTATTCTGGTCGCCTACCAGGCGAGTAAGACACGCGCTCTCGCTATTCTGGACAAGATCACACGGATGGGCTTTAACGCCTCACTGGTGGGTATCTGATGCCACTCTGAGTGAGGAGAACGATATGCAAACCGTAAGGATAAAACAGCGCATTGCCGGACTAAGAGCGGCCGTGCAGGAGATTTTAGTTAACCTGGCATACAGTGCCGCCTGATAAGGAGAAACAACCATGATTAAACGATCACTAATGCTTACCTATGGAGTAGCGAGCTACCTGCTATTCGTGGCAGTATTCGGCTACGCCATCCTCTTCATTGGAAATATCCTGGTGTCTCCATCACTCGACTCGGTTGGTGATGGTAACCTGTTACATGCAATGCTCATCGATATGGGCCTTCTCGGCCTCTTTGCGGTGCAGCACAGTATTATGGCACGTCCGGCATTCAAAAAAATGTGGACCAGAATCATACCTAAAGAGATTGAGCGTAGTACCTATGTACTGATCTCAACAGTGCTACTGGGCGCTACCGTCTATTTCTGGCAGCCGATGGGTGGCATTATCTGGGAAGTGAGCTCGCCGATGGTGCAAACTATTCTCTATGGTCTGTTTGCAACCGGCTGGGCTATTCTGTTCCTCGCCTCCTTCCAGCAGAACCACTACGATCTTTTTGGTTTGCGTCAGGTATGGCTCGCGTTTCGCAACAAACCCTACACTCAGCTCCCATTCAAGACTCCTTTCCTCTATCGTCATATGCGCCATCCGCTCTACGTGGGTATGTTGATTGGAATCTGGGCCGCCCCTACCATGTCAGTGGCCCATCTGGTATTCGCGCTGCTCTGCACAGGGTATATCTTCGTCGGTACATTATTCGAGGAGAAGGATCTGGAGGAATTGCTGCCAGAGTATAAGCAGTACAAAAAAGATGTCCCGATGTTTATGCCACGGCCATCACGCAACCTGAAGCACGGGAACTCAGTACCAGCATAATTAAGCTTAAAGATGTATAACCAGGGCCAGTGGGTAGGAGTACCCATTGGCCTTTTCTTATGTATCACTGAAAAATCGGATATTGGTTAATACTATGGAGTGAGCAGGTTAAATTAAGTGAAAATAATGTTAGGCGATGGCAAAAACAGTGCAATAGATGTTGGTGCGGGCTTTTGCTCAAATCTAAATGTAATCATTGTCACAATGGGAGAATAGGCTAATCTTCGAAATTAAGTTTATCGATGATTCGATTAAGTACCCCCTGTTCGCCATCATCATTGGTGGTGCTTGATAGTAGAAGGGCTGCTGCAGATTCCGCTTCAATGCGTGCTATATAGTCGTCGTTACATACTTTAACGGCTAACTTAAGCTCCTCAAACAGTGCAGTGACTTCACCCGGCATACGTACCCAGGTATCAATGATCAATCCTGTTGCGGGTTCTACCCTTGCAGGAAATGTTTTCTTTAATACCAGGTCGTTGTAGTGTTCACACCACTCCTTGGGTGCCTGGTGGTTGAGTTTGAAGTAGAGATTAATATAGGGCTCTTTACGAATACGAGCCGGACGTGTCTCATCCATGCCACAAATTCTTATGTCGCTGATACCTTCCATTGTAATACCTTGCCCATGGGGCTATTGATGTACACCTGACAGCATACACCCTTACAAGGTAAATAACCGGAATAGGCTTAATATATTATCTCAGGCGTGATATCCCTGTATTAGTGCGTCAGGAGTAGTATGGCAGCGTGTACGCCAGCCACTTAACGGCGTCTGCCAGGTCTGAAATAGTGCGTGTTTTCGTAATAGCTCTCGTTACTATTTGTACTATCCCATCCAGGCATGCCGAGAATGGGAAAGGGTTGCAAGTCTTGAGGAGACCTATAGCTACTACCGGCGATGAAAATCGCTGCAAGGCGTTTATCGACATAAGCCAGACGTTCTGCTTGTGACAGTCTGAAATAGTCCTCTGCAACGTGGAGAAGAATGGTGTTGGCGGTCATCCCAGTATAGGGGGCAAGCGCCTTTTCATACATGGCGTGACCGAAGGTGATACATTCAAAATGTTCGGCAAGCTCATCACGTCGTTGCCAGAATAGCACCTTCCACCTGAAGTCACGCACCAGTTGCAGTAACGAATTGTCAGATGAGAGGAGTACCGCCCCTCCCTCATCGAACAGTGAGAGCATATTCTCCAAAGGGGTACGCCGGCCGATATCGCCACCATTCTCCAGGCGCATTCGAGCCTGTGGTATGTGTATAGCGTTTATCGCTGCTTTAGCATGGGGAAAAATGAGCCAGGTTTGATACTGAAAAAAGTCGTGCCAGTTTTCGCTACGGGTCTGGAGTTCACCACTAAAGTAGATGCGCGGAGCGTAGTGATCCTCGAAGTGCTCTGGTCTCTCATCCTGTGCGACTATCTTTAACACCTTGCCGCTGAGCAGCCGAATCGGCTGCTCCAGCTGCTCCAGCACTCGCTGTAAATCGCTCAGCTCAGGCCACTGTGTAAAGTCGCGGAAGCGTTCGGCCTGTGGCCCTATGGGAGAAAATAGTGGTGAGGCATCAGGAAAGTCACCGTGCCAAGGAACCATGGCATCAATTCGTGTATTGGTCTTGGTACCCATCTAGTTAGCCCCCTCTTCTGTTAGAAGGATCTCATAAATGCACCGGCTATGAATAGTCATTATCTAGTTCAGTAGATGGTTGCAGGAGGAGAGTGACCGAGAGTACGGTGATTGAGAGTTTCAATCAGTCATATCGCTTGAGGTGTTCAGCGGTCTCTTCGAAGAGGATGGCAATCTGATCGGTCATCTGCTCTCGTATAAGCTTGTTGAACCTTTCCAGCATGGTGGAGAGGTCATGGTCTTTGAGTTGAACCAGGCTATGGCGCTTAAGGGCGATTATTGCGTCATCAAATTCGATGCCTGTGCCCGGCCCTGGTGTTTGCAAAAAGCTTCTACCGGTTTGCAAAAAAATAGTGATGGGATTTTGTGGGTTGAGTAATGACACGAGAGACCCTCCAACATAAAAACGAGTGGACGGATGCCAATTTTATCCATGACGTAAATGATTTCAAGAGGATGGGTAGTCTGGTACAGGGTGTACCAGGTGGCGAAATTGATGTTTTCAGCAGTGGAAGCCGAGCCGTAGCACATCTCTTAAACAGTGAGACTCTATTTTTGTAACGAAGAGTACGGGGTGTGTGATACACCCCGCGCTGTTATCGTTACACCTTCGGCAGATTGTGCAGTGCCGCGTCAATGGCCTCCTGCGGATAGTCGTAATCCTCCAGCTCACCACTGAAGTACTTGTCGTAGGAGGCCATGTCGAAGTGGCCGTGGCCAGAGAGGTTAAAGAAGATGGTCTTGCTCTCACCGCTTGCCTTGCACTTGAGCGCCTCGTCGATCGCCGCTTTGATCGCATGGTTCGACTCGGGCGCTGGGATGATCCCCTCACTCTGGGCAAACTGTACCCCTGCCTCAAAGGTGCCGACCTGGGGCACCGCAACGGCCTCAATCAGCCCTTCGTGATAGAGCTGCGAGACCAGCGCCGAGTCGCCGTGATAGCGCAGGCCGCCGGCGTGGATGCCGGGGGGTACGAAGTCGTGGCCCAGGGTGTACATCTTCAGCAGTGGGGTCATGCCGATGCTGTCACCAAAGTCGTAGGCGTAGTGGCCGCGGGTGAGAGTTGGGCAGGAGGTGGGCTCTACCGCCACCAGCCGCACCTCCTTACCGGCCGCCTTATCGGCGAGGAAGGGGAAGGCGACGCCGCCGAAGTTGGAGCCGCCACCACAGGGGGCGAGGATCACGTCGGGATAGTCTCCCACCTTCTCAAACTGCTTCTTCGCCTCAAGGCCGATCACCGTCTGGTGCAGAAGCACGTGGTTGAGCACCGAGCCGAGGGCGTAGTTGGTGTCGGGGCTGGAGGCGGCCACTTCAACTGCTTCGGAGATGGCGATGCCCAGAGAACCGGGAGAGTCCGGGTCTTTCTCCAGTATGGAGCGACCCGCCTGGGTGGTATCGCTGGGACTGGCAATGACATTGGCCCCCCAGGTGTGCATCATAGAGCGACGGAACGGCTTCTGGTGATAACTCACCTTCACCATGTAGACCAACACCTCAATACCGAACATCTTACCGACCAGCGACAGCGATGAACCCCACTGGCCTGCACCGGTCTCGGTACTGAGCTTTTTGATCCCTGCCTGCTTGTTGTAATAGGCCTGGGCCACGGCGGTATTGGGCTTGTGAGAACCGGCAGGGCTGACACCCTCGTACTTGTAGTAGATCTTGGCCGGCGTACCGAGGGCGGCCTCCAGGCGATGGGCACGATATAGCGGGGAGGGACGCCACAACTGGTAGATTTCGCGCACCGCTTCGGGGATCTCAATCCAGCGCTCGGTGCTCACCTCCTGCATGATCAGGGATTCAGGAAAAATGGCGGCCAGGGCGTCGGGGGTAACCGGGTTGCCGTCAGGGCCAAGCACCGCCTCAGGCGGGTTGGGCATATCGGCTACGACGTTATACCAGTGAGTGGGGATCTCGGATTCATCTAGCAGGATCTTGGTCTGATTCATTGGGCGCTCTCTCCTTGGGTGTTATTTTCGGGTTATGTGTGACGAGTTAGCGGTTCAATCTGAGCAGATTGTTATTGCGATGTCAAAGCGTAGCGTGCGGGATCTGAGTGTAGTGATGCATGAATTAATACAGCGGTATCCATGCAAGCAGTATGAACGATACTTCATGCAAACTGAATGTTGCAGGGAAATAAGAATGTGTATTAAATCACGCCGGTCTCTCACCACTATCGGATAGCACTGTATTCTGCAATACGACTCGTTTGATGCCGTGAACTGACAGAAAATATCGATAGTTAATCTTGCCGATGCGAACCTGGTACTTACTGTGAAAACTCCAGGCTGTTAAATATCCTTTCTTTTATCCCACTAAAATCATCAGTCTGTGTACCAGGTGGTACACGCTGCATAACGCTGAGTTTAACCACAAGCTGCGCATCGGTGGGATGCAGGCACAGTAGATCATCAATGTGGATGGTGTAGGGTATGCCGATACTGGTCACTGTTTCGTCATCTTGTGCGATGTGGGATGTGAGCACGCATTCCGCTCCGCCTTGTATTATCTGCTCTGCACGGTATTGTCGATTGCTGTAGTGCGGATGAGCATCATCACTGGCCAGCGTGTTTTGTATTTGTTGTAGAAAGGCGTCGCCATCCCGACTGTAATCCATTCCCTTGTAGATACCGCAGACTATAGCGGAGCTGTGTCTACCGTGTTCACTATCGTAAGGTTTACCGAACAGAATCAGTTCACTCTTGCTGTGTGTAACTTTACGCCACCAGTGTCCGTTAGGAGGGGTGAAACTAAAGCCGGTGAGTGAGATGCGTGGTCCAATGCGGTTTATCTGTTCGTGCTTGTCGGGGGTGAGGGAGCAGCCCGCCATTATCAGTAGTGATGAGAGAAAAAGGGCACTACGAGTGAGCAGTGTGGAGAGCACTACATCCCCTATTCCCTGTCTGGCAGTATGATTACTCCTGAAGTAGTGTGACATCTGTCTCACCACTCACCCTGTTGATAAGAAACTGTAGATCACAATATTCGGTCTGCACATCGGTGGGTGTCGGGTCGTCGGCACAGCTGCAACCGGCGATGATGCCACTGTAGAAAACGCCGGCCTTGACTATGATGTTATCCCCCTCCTTCCTCTCGTCGATCACCATTACCTTGAATGGCTCTGCGCTGACATAGGAGCTCAGGGCGAGGCCCTGCTGCAGCGGGAGCTGCTCTGCGCGGAGTTGCTCAACCTCATGTTTGAAGGTATCGCGAAACGGTTGGCTGCCCCACTGGGAGGCAGACTGTACTAATTTGATCATGGTTTGGTACTGCCCGGTTGGTAGCTGTTCAGTTGGAGCAGTCTAGCAAATATCGTCCTCCGACACATGACGCCGGCGTATGCACCATATTGGTACACGCCTCGATCATGCTGCACCCAATCTGCGCAAATCGGCCCTGGAAAGCTGACTTTTAGGCTGCATTGAGCCCTATTTATTCTGGCACGCCTCATGCAATAGCCCCTCCTGAACATCTTTCTAAACGAAAACGCAGGAGCTCTTTTCCTGCGAACACTGGAGGAAACTGGCA
Source organism: Chromatiales bacterium (assembly GCA_029879245.1). Lineage (GTDB taxonomy): Bacteria > Pseudomonadota > Gammaproteobacteria > Thiohalomonadales > Thiohalomonadaceae > JAPHSX01. The sequence goes on from JAOUQQ010000006.1 coordinate 20,239, forward strand.
ATGAAAATGGTAACGGCAATCATCAAGCCTTTTAAGCTCGATGACGTGCGTGAGGCCCTTTCCGACATCGGTGTGCAGGGGATCACCGTCACCGAGGTTAAGGGTTTTGGACGTCAGAAGGGGCACACCGAGCTCTATCGTGGTGCGGAGTATGTGGTCGACTTTCTGCCCAAGGTGAAGATTGAGGCGGCGGTAGAGGCCGGCCTGGTGGATCAGGTGATTGAGGCGATCTCGAAGGCAGCCAATACCGGCAAGATTGGCGACGGCAAGATCTTCGTCAGCACTCTGGAGCAGGTGATTCGCATCCGTACCGGTGAGTCCGGTACCGACGCCCTGTAACGCGTAACGAGACCCTACGGGAGGGTAATAAGATGGAAGCAGTGACAGAAGTAAAATATGCGTTGGACACCTTCTACTTTCTGGTGTCGGGCGCACTGGTCATGTGGATGGCGGCAGGTTTCGCCATGCTTGAGGCGGGGCTGGTACGTTCGAAGAATACCGCTGAGATCCTGACCAAGAACGTGGCGCTCTATGCCATCGCCTGTGTGATGTACATGCTGGTGGGATACAACATGATGTATCCAGGTGATAGTGCGATCTCAGGCATCTGGCCGGGGATCAGTTTCCTGCTGGGCGGTGATAATACGGTAGAGGCGGTACTGGCGGGTGGTGAGGACGCCCCCTACTACTCTGGTATGTCTGACTTCTTCTTCCAGGTGGTATTTGTTGCCACTGCGATGTCGATCGTCTCCGGTGCTGTGGCCGAGCGGATGAAGCTGTGGGCCTTCCTCGCCTTTGCCGTGGTGATGACCGGTTTCATCTACCCGCTTCAGGGTTACTGGAAGTGGGGTGGTGGTTTCCTTGATGGCCTTGGCTTTCTCGACTTTGCCGGTTCTGGTGTGGTGCACATGACCGGTGCCGCTGCTGCACTGGCTGGTGTGCTGCTGTTGGGTGCACGTAAGGGCAAGTACGGTCCCAATGGTGAGATTAACGCCATCCCCGGTGCCAACATGCCGCTGGCGACTCTGGGTACCTTTATCCTGTGGATGGGCTGGTTTGGCTTTAACGGTGGTTCAGAGCTGAAGATTTCTGATGTGGGTGAGGCCAATGCCGTTGCCATGGTCTTTGTTAATACCAACATGGCAGCTGCCGGTGGCGTTATTGCCGCCCTGATTACCTCCAAGCTGCTGTTCGGCAAGGCCGACCTGACCATGGCGCTCAATGGTGCCCTCGCCGGTCTGGTAGCGATTACTGCGGAGCCTCTGGCCGGTAGTGCGCTGGCATCAACACTGATTGGTGCGGTGGGCGGCGTGCTGGTGGTCTTCTCTATCCTTACTCTGGACAAGCTGAAGATCGATGACCCGGTTGGTGCCATCTCGGTCCACGGTGTGGTCGGTATCTGGGGCCTGCTTGCAGTGGTTATTACCAATCCGGAAGCGACACTGAGTGCACAGCTTATCGGCATCGCCACCATCTTCGCCTGGGTATTTGGTGCCAGCTTTGTCGTCTGGATGGTGATTAAGGCGGTAATGGGTATTCGCGTCAGCGAAGAGGAGGAGTACGAAGGTGTAGACCTGACCGAGTGTGGTCTTGAGGCCTACCCGGAGTTTACCTCCAAGTAATTTCATTCCCCCGGGTGCGATCTTTAAGGGCGCCAGTTGGCGCCCTTTTTTTACATATATCCCATCTCCTGCGCAATAGAGGAGAGCATTGCACGCCCCGCCTCCAGATGATTTTGCATACCATGGCGATGGTCAATCCACCACTTTGCGTCAGTTTGCTCTTCAAGATAGGTGATCGCACGCTTGATCCCCTGTTGAACGCTGTACCAGTAGTCGGGGTCCTCCCGCTCCGCCTCTTCACTTACCTCTTCAACCCACCTGAGTACCCTGTCAACACCACCAAAGGCGCTAAGGCGAATTGTCTCAGCCCAAGCAATCTGTTTGTCACTGCCCTCCAGCGGCGGCAGGCCGCGCTCACGCGCCTGGTGCTGTGCCTGCAGTGTCTTTTTACGTCGCTCTTCGCGCTGTTCGGTAGCTGCACAGAGTCGACAGACACCCTGTGAGAGCTGTGTGAGGCGGTCACCCCAGGTGAAGTCATCATCACCATAGAAAGGATAGAGCACAGTGTGATTGCAGGCATGGTTGACCACCTTGAGTTCAAACTGCTCACGACTCTCACCATTGCCCTGATTGTGACCGATCAGGGTACAGGGGATGTTCTGCTCGGTCGCCCAGCCTGCGACGTCGAGATGGCTGTCCGACTCATAGATGCGACGAACAGTGATGCCTGCAAAGTGATTGGCAATCACCCCCGCCTTGTATTCTGCGGAGGGTTTGAAGTTACCCGGGGGGCGCAGGTAGAGACCGTCATAACCGATCTGCCATTGCTCAAGCCAGGCACGCGTCCTGTCTGACACGGCAGCGCTGCGACCGCTTATCAGGATCACCGCTATACCCTCGGCGCGCGCCTGATTAAGGCGGTCAATCAGCGGCAGATTAGGCATATCATCACCGCAGGCCATATGAAACTTATCCCAATCACGAACACCCTCATCGTTGTTGAGGTAGTGCAGTCGGTGTTCGATTAATGAAAGAACGCCATCTAGACCGCAGATAATGATTTCAGTGGATAGCATCATGCTCTGTGAATAAAGGGTAGAGATAAACCATCGATAATAAATCGAGTCCAATTAGATAGGGTTGAGATCAAAGTCGATGCCATTAATAAAAGGGTTATCCGCATAAATAGTAATGACCTCATCATGCGGTTGCTGCAGATCCAGTTCCTCAAGTTGGTCGGCAGAGATACGTACCGTACTAACACCCAGCGGTGCATGAGTAAGGATGTAGAAACCATCAAATGCGGTTTTTGTGGTAGAGACGATGTTGCCACCACCATCAACAAGCTCGACGGTAACGTTACCGACTCCTACCTTACGACCATTTCTGAGTAGGTAGACAGTGCCGTCTATCTCACCAGTGAAGGTGACGGGAAAGTCGACCTGAGAGGCATGACCTGGACGGGGAACTATTTCAATTCCATCGAGTGTAGACTTCCATGTGGGATCTGTCAGGGTCGAGGGATCAATAGTAATGTTAGTTGGTCTGTGCGATGGAAGGCCGCTAATAAAGAGAATGCCATCTTCATTTGAACGTTCCATCCGTGATCCATTGTTAATGCGTAAGCCAATGTTACGAAGTGGCTGGTCGCCGTTGTTGAAGAGGCCGTCCTGATTGGAATCTATAAAGAAACGCGCTGAGATACTACCCTGATTGGCGATAGTACGAGCGTCATTAATGAATTGTTTATGCCGTGGCTCATACCCGATGCCAATAGAGAAGTTAAGATCAAGATTGAGATCATGATTGGTATTGTAGCTCCCGCCAAAACTGAGGCCATAACCTCGTGATAGTCTGGTTGCCCGGGCACTAATTGAGGTCATATCCTGTGAAAGAGAGTGATTGATGCCATAACCGAATTGATAGTTTCCACTTCGTCCTGGTGTTAAGTGGAGATCAATGTTGTCGAAGCGTTGTTCAGGTTTAATTGTGTAGCCAAGTGTTCCGCGAATACGTGACTGTCCAAACTGAGTGCTGAGATTAAGATGGCCATTGGCCGTGGCATCCAGACTGCTCAATTTCTGGTGATGCAGATAATTTGTAATAGCAAAGCCGTGAGTGCTCATGGATATCTGATTGGTAGTCTCCACCAGCTCATCACCTGTTACATACTCTTTGCGCTTAATATCGAGCAAAATGGGAATGCGGGGCAGAAAAGAGGGGGGGATAGCACTGTTTAAGGTGATCTGACTCTCTCGCTTCATCTCTGGCAGGACGACTGGATACTCCTCGCTATAAAAGCGGTTAAATGCGGTGTCATGAAGAGCAATTGCAACACCACCAACACGTGTTTGCAATCCAAGCTCAACGGCATTGCCACTGGCGCTGTCGTCGATTGCGTAAAGCGAGGCTAGCACCGCATCCATGTAGCCGGTAAAGCCGGCCTTTAGATAGTCGTGCCGGATATAGTTACCGCTGGCATCGAGTAGGGGAATGGAAAGATGATTGAGGTGAGCAGTAAGGTTACTACGAAGGCCGTAGTTATATTGCAGTGTTGACCTGTGATTATCGTTTTCATCACTGATAGCAGAGAGCCGGTAGTAGTGCTCACCCGTTGGCGTCAACTGATTACTCAACTGAAATAACATGCTCTCCTCTCGTACCTCTCCCTTTGGTCCATAAAAGACCAGACGAAAGTGGTTGCTACCAAATAGTAGCGGGACATCCTGAAAGTCATATTGGCCGTCAGCCGCATCGGGCTGGTAGCCTAACAGGGCATTATTGCGATAAAGCTCTACCTCCCATCCAGGCAGTAAGACACCGGTAAATCGGTGGCGTTCAAACTCCATCGGTAAACCGAGAGGGTGGCTGCTCACGGTTACTCCGTACTCGGTATTGCTTGCGGTATTGATCAGTGCAACACGCGGTTCAAGAACATGGCCAAATTGATACTGTGTTGCCCCCATAGGACCAAGAAGCTGACCATCGGGATCACTTCGACCAAGTGTTAAACGAAAGATATCAACACCCTCCTGATCGTTGGCTGAGATATAAGCACTGGCCTCGTGCTGTAATAGATCTCCTGTCGCATAGGTAGTGGAACGAACCGTTGTCTCGTCACCATTATCTGAAAAGCGCTGACCGATACTTATGGTCTGATCGATGAAGGGAACATCTGCATAAAGATAGGGGTCATTGATGCGTGTAAATTTTGGCGTGTTGCGTGAATCGTGGTGTGAAATTTTACTGCTTCGCTGCTCTCGCTCCATACGCAACTGAAAGGGAAGGGGTTGGCTGGAACTTATTGTGAGACGAGAAGCGTATAGATCAACGTTAAAAGTAATATCCAGCCACTGCATGAGTAAATTTGAATCAACATAGATGTCATCCACGATGGGTTGTACGAGTTCGACAGGGTAGTTGCTACTTCTAGCCCGGATAGTCACTTCATTGCGAGTGATATCCAGATGAAAGCTGTTCTCCTCAGCAAAGAAAAAGCCTGAGGCACCCTCCTGATCAACCGTTATTGCAAGATCGAGTATCGATGAAAGGTGCCCGAGCGGGAGCAGTGTCGTGTTCTGGAACTGGTAGGCGGCGATTACATCATCAAAGCGGTAACCTCCTGCATTGATCTCAAGTATACGAAGATCCGTGTCTTCTGGATGCCATTTAGATGGTGGTGTGGAACTGCCTGAGGCGAAATGGGGATCACTTTGATGAGGTGTCAGCTCGGTGGATAGAGAGCTTCCTGTTTCAGCATAGAGAGTGAATGGTATAGCGTAGAGTAATAGAGCTGCCGCCAGGCGTATGCAAATTGTCAGCTTCCCCATCTCTCATTCAGTTAGAGGGGCAGTAGTGCCTCAGCGATCAGGCCCTGTTGTTCATCTTTTCCGGACTCAAGGAAGAGGATGCGAATTTTACCCTTATCCAGGGAGACACCCTCAGGGATAGAGAGTGGCATAGAGTAATGTCTGACGCTGTTGGGCGTGTAGACGGCAATTCCGTTGGCCAGGGCAATGACCAGTGGCTTCTCACCATTTTCACGCAAATATATGGCGCGAAAATCACCATAAACTGAGCTACTACCACTTCTCACCATATCTACAGCGATTTGTGGTGAAGGGTGTGCTTTATCGGCCGGGATAATATGCGGCCTTTCCAGCGTTAGCTGACTCTCCAGTTTACCGTGACGGACGATAACAGGAATTGAGATCCCAATCACCGGGATAATCTCGACCGTTATCCCCTCTTTTGGCGGGGCAACGGTGGCCTCCACGGCACTGCTTGTTGGCTTGGGGATCGACTGAAACAGAAGGTGTGAACGGTACTCACCCTGTTCCAAATCACGTGGCTTTCTCAACATGATTCGGACAACCTGCGATTGTCCGGGTTGCAGCGAAATCTGGCGCGGGGAGTAACGAAGTAACGGGTCGGAAAACATGCCTTCCGCACTATCGTCGAGTGGGGAAAATTGCCCATCCTCTGTCATCGCCTGGCGAATGAAAGAGATACGAAAGTCACCGGCTGTATCACCCGAATTGATCAGGGTAACCTGAGCGGTACGCACATTGTCTTCAAAAACAACCCGCGATGGGGTAACCATCAGGTTGGCTGCAGCATGGGCAACGACAGGCAGTGCCAATAGTAGCAGTACAACCAGTCTTTCTGATATCACTCTAGAGCTGCGGATGAGTATGCGCATACACAGCATTCCCCGGTTCTGTTGTTGTTTATAATTGCTAGCACCACCTATCCGGGCTTACGCCCAGATAGGAATGGCTGCCGTACGTTACGCTACTGATAATTGACGGTAACGGAATAGGCGGATGCACTGGTGTAGAGTCCTGCTGGAGCTAATGGAGGTATCGTCAACGTACCACCCACATAGATCGTGTCAGCCGCCGTACCGTCAAGTGTATAAGGTGAGGCCAGAGAGGATGTCAGCCCGCTAAGTGTCAACGTGGTAGCACCATTGGCCAAAGGGTTAACGACGGCAAGCACAATGGTCACGGCAAGACCGGTCTTTCCGCCAATTAAAAACTTCCCTGACGAGATGGTTGAGGTTACAGGCAAACCAGTGGTTATTGAGCGGAGTGGCAATGCGCCTGCGGTTATAGTCACCGTATCACCGGCGGCATCTGGTACAAACGCGCCAAAATTGAGGGTGGCCTGTTCTGTGAGGGTGACAGGGGCAACAATCTCCGCATCGGCCTTACTGTTTAGCGTTGCGGCGACGGCGGTTGTGCTTAATAGAGTGGCCAGTATGGAAGCTGTGCCCAGAGTAAGAAGAGTTTTCATGGCGATACCCCCGCTTGCCCTATCCAGACGGACAGAGAGTTAAATTAGGATACTAAATCGATTAGTGCTGCCCCTGATGGTAGGCGATTTATTAAGTATCTGCAATAACTGTGCGATTTATATCGAATTACAGTCACACAATGAGGGTGTACTAGTTGTAGTCGACCGTGACAGCAACCGGAATTACGTAGGCGCCAATAGGCTGGTTGGGGGAGATGTTGAGTGTTGCGCCTATATAGAGCATCTGCCGACCACTGTTATCGAGAAGCCCGTTTTGTTCCGGCAGACTGGTAAAACTGTGGACAACCATACTGGTTGTGGTTGAATTGTTGAGTACACTGGAGATGGGTAGTCTAATCGAATAGCTGGAGTTGGGGGTACCAGTAACCTCAAAACTTGCAGGTGAACCATCTAATGCAGAGCTGAGGTCAGTTGCCCCAGTAAAGGTTTGCGTACCGGTTGGTGATATGGTGACCGTGCCACCGGTTGGCATCGTCGGGATATTGCCAAAACTGAGGTCACTACGCGCTGTGATGCTGATTGTCTCAATGACATCTGCGGTAACACGGGCGATAGCCGTTGCCGCCTGTGGAGAACTCCAGGCAAAGAGCACGATGGCACTGCTGATAACCGACAGAGCGATAGTGACCCTTTTCAGGAACTGTATGGGCGATTTAGCGTTCATTGTCTTCATAGAGCGAACCATTGGGGTTCCGCCTGACCAATTCAAGTTGACGTTGAGCAATCAATGCAAAATTCTCCCGTTTACGACCAGGCATAGTGCTATTAGCATCTACCCTGAAGGGTATCAATTGTAGTTCACAGTTAAACTGTATGGGATTCCACTTCCCGTTGCTGTTGAATAGGTACCCGGTGTTTGCAGGGGAGCAAGGTTGAGGGTGGCACCAACGTTAAATGTCTCAATTCCGCCTGGGGGGATTGTACCGCTGCTGTTGTGGGTAAAGCTGTTGGCGATAATCTGTGCCCCTGCCCCGTTATCCAGCGTGGCCGTAGTGCTGATGAGTGTGGAATAGCTGAGATTGGGTTCACCAGTAAGCTGAAAGGTTCCCGCAGTGCCAGGCAGAACATTGATCTTGGCTGCGTCACCGGTAACGCTACGCTGGCCGAGTGTATCGATGGTAACGCTACTTGCGACGGTGCCGGCGGCGATGGTACCAAAGTTCAGAGAGATCGTTTCAGCCAGATTGAGTGGTGATGCAGAGGTCGCCGTCGCCGTGCTGCTTAGCGAAACAATGGTGCCTGACTGTGTCAAATCTACGGTAAAGGCGGGAGAGGTATAGAGTCCCGCCGCTTGAGGAAAGGTGGTAGTCAGAGTTCCCTGAAAGGTGAAGGTAAGGGGAAGATTGGCTGTTGATAGCCCTAGCAGTGGCAAGGCTGTCGGGGTAGGAGCCAGTGTCGGCTCACTGACCAGAATATTGGTCAGGGGTATAGTCGTTCCGGCCCCCGCAAGTGGTGCGGGCATGATTCCCCAACTGAGGTCAAATCCGTAGGTGCCGCACACAGCAGGATCCAGCGTATTATTTACGGTGACAGTGAAGGCAGTAGTTGGCGTGGCATTGGAGAGTGTTATGGCACCTGTTGGGGTAATGAGGCCATTGCTATCCATCACCAGGCTTCCACTACCCAGTTCAATGGAGAAGGTGCCAAACGCGAGGGGCTGGGCGCTGGTGACAACCCAGCGACTCTTGCACTGTTTTATGTTCGGCGGGGGCGGAGCACAATGTGCCCCTACGCTGGCAAGCAATAGCGTGAAACACACCAGCATGGGCAGATTTTGCCTGTATAACATTAAATGGATGCCTGCTTTTTGTCGTTATGTAACCTGAATCTATCCGCGACTATTTCGCTATCTGTTATTAATTTCATCGGGCGCTACCGTAAATCTACCCCACATGCCGAGAGGGCGTCCACCAGATGACTATACACCTAAGTGATTGTGAGATATAAAAATATTCGATTGCTATCCCATCATTTTGCCTTGAAGCACGATAAGTGACTTCTCTGCTACGTCTAGATCTGCGGCTACCACTGCGCACTTGGCCTGCAACAAAAAGAAGAGCCCCGCACGTGAGCCATGCAGACTCTCATAGTTTGCCATCCCTTTAGCGATGATCAACTCGGCCTCATTAAATTGCTGACGAAACTGCTCGTTACAGCGTTCCAGCAAGGTACCCAGAGTAGCGGCGCCATGATCGATCAGCTCGCAAATTTTATCGATGCCTGCGGCGATGGCATCTTCACGGGTAGCGTCATTCACTGCAGGGCCACCCTTGACCACATAAGTGACAGGAATGTGAAGTTGCTCGATTAATAGTCTGTCCATTACTGTCTCACCGGCATTATCGGCGAGAAAAAGAACGCCTTTTGCCCCTGCCAGCGCCTCTCTGAGCTGTTCGATATGATTAATCATCGGCTCAGTGGTTAGTACCCGTTCGATGCTTGCCTCCAGGTCGTACTGATCACTCACACCCAGATCGATAATGTTACCGGCAATGGCAAGGCGAACGGCAGTTTGCAGCGGGTCGTCTGACTCCATCACCAGTTGCTTCAATTTGGGATAGAGCGAGAGGGCATGGGCCGTCGCCTCACTTTTCGCCTCCTGATAGGGGTCAGAAGTTCGGGTGATATCACGGATCAGGGCGTGGATGTCGGAGGCTGTAACCGGCGGCGTCTCATCGGCAGGGGAGGCATCAAGGCGGCGACGGATCTGTAATAGCAGATGCTCGGTGTCCCGCTCGTTGAGGCCAACTCGCTCTGCACTCTGTAGCGCCTGGCGCTGAAAACAGCGCTTGCACTCGGGACTCGCCTGCATGGTGATTAAAGGGCGTTGTTGATATGGCCTACTGCGGGCATTCGCTCCTGCAGGCGGGTGATCGGCTTGTCGAGACGCTGGTCATAAAAGACGCTGTAGGCCATAACGCGACGTACATATTTACGGGTCTCGTTAAAGGGCATGTTCTCTATCCAGATATCGGCATCGACATGGCCATCCTCAGGGAACCACTTATCAACACGGTGTGGACCGGCGTTATAGGCGGCGGTGGCCAGTACCGGGTTGTTAAAGCGATCCAGCACCTGTCGCAGGTAGGCGGCACCGAGGCGAATATTGATATCGGGTACAAGTAACTGCTCGGTGTCGCTAATCGGGTAGTTGAGTCTTTTGGCGACCGCCTTACCGGTACTCGGCATCAACTGCATCAACCCCATGGCCCCTGCAGGTGAGCGTGCATCCGGCATCATGGCACTCTCCTGGCGGGCTACCGCGTAGACCCATGAGGGGTCGAGGTCGCGGGTCTCTGCCTCGCGGGTAACGGTGCCGCTATGGGCCAGCGGGAAGCGAATGTCGAGGTCACTGAAATAGCGAGCCTTGGCCAGGGTAAGGAGGGCGGTATCGTACCACTTCCACTCATCGGCCAGTTTACCGGCTACGAGGATCTCCTCCTTGTTCATTCGGGCAACGGCGCTCTCCCACTCCAGACGGGCCTCTTTGGTCAGTAGTAGCATATAGAGTTCGTGGGCACGAACCATGCCGGGTGTCTGTTTCAGTGCCTTGATGGCAGCCGGATCAACATCTACCGGTTGATGATCAAGATTGTATTCACCATCGATCTGATCGGCGGCAAGAAAGCCGTAGTAGCCCCTGTCACCACTAACTGTATGGTAGAGGTGCTCCGCCTGCTGCTGCTCACCCAGTTGCTCATTGATGCGGGCCTGCCAGTACTGCCAGTCGACACTCTGACGCTCTGTAACAGGCATCGACTCAATCCAGGTTCTTGCGGCCCTCCAGTTACTCTGGCGAAGTGCCAGACGGGTGGCCCAGGTGCGGTCATGCTGGGTAACTGACTCAGGGGTGATCTGGGCATACCAGATAAGACCGCGACTATCGCCGTCATAGGCAAAGTTGCGGGCGATGGCGCGATTGATTTCGTTATTTTGTGCGGTGCTGAAACGGTATTTTCCACTCACCTTGTTCCACAGTTTTGCCGCCCTGGCGGCATCACGTCGCGCCAGGCGCTGTAGACCGTGAGCGACGATGTGGCGGTGGCGAGCGCTGTCTTTTTTTATCTGGTCACTTCGTTCGATCAGTGTCGGATCGTTATAAACACGACGCCATAAGGTGACTGTCTCACGGTCATCACCGCTTAGCCCCTTGGCGAGGTGGCGTGCCAGTGAGGTATTCCCCTGATGCATCGCCAGCTCAACACGCTGCCAACGCAGGGCAGGGGTGATGCCGCCACCCCTCTCCCACGCCTGGAAGAGATCATCGCAGGCGTCAGGCTGCGATTTTCCCGATAGCCACAGTTTTTCAGCGCCTGCCCAGGCACTCTTCTTATCACCGGTATGTAACTGGGCGGTGTGGAGACGACACTGCATAACGGTGCTGCCACCTCGGTAAAAGTGGAGAAACTCCGGCCAGCGCTTTTCATCTGCCAGACGTTTGAGCCATGCCCCGCGCAGATGCGAGGCGATGGGAAGTGTGTCGTAACTGGTGAGAAAGGCCTCAATGGTGGCGGGAGGTTGTTCGCCCAGCCTGTCACGTAGTTTCCAGTAGATAAGGTAGGGGTAGAGCGGATAGTCTTTGAGTTGCTGAATATTACGACCAAAGACCTCGTAGTTGCCCTGCTCCAGTGCCTTCTTGGTTTCGAGAAAGAGTACCCGCTCTGCGTGGCCGTCATTGGCCTGGCCATTGGCGCCAATAGAGATCAGCAGTGCGCCCAACAGGGCACTGAAACTCTTCATGAACTTCTGGTGTTGGCGCTTCACGGTGGTGCGGAACCCCCCCAATCTGTTGGTCTGCATCTTGAAGTATAGTGCCTAACTTACTGAAAAATTGAGTGAAGGAAAAGTGATTTGGTGATTGTGAGAACTATGTCCGGTTTTAAACAAGGCTCTTGCGAAGCTTTTCTACCAGCGAACATCTGAAGGGATCAAAAAGAGGTCACGCAACTTGTTCAAATCCATATACATTTACCATGAAGTTGGTGGTATCGTTGCGTAACACTAGATTATTTACAGTTATTTCAATAAGTTATACGGATATAAAATTTTGGAGAGATAGTCATGCAGTACGGGCCACGTGAGATCACCAACCCCTTTCGTCCGATACCGCTGGAGGTACCGGAGGGGATGAAACCCAACGAGTTCTTCAACTCCACCGAGAACCTTAACGATCTGGTGCATAACAACGGGCTGCTCATCAATCCCGAAGACCTGTTGCTCTATCGTAAGGCGTTGGGCCACTCCAACGAGTTCGACACCTCGATCATCTACAACACCTCGAAGACGATCCTCAACCCGCTGGGTCGCCCGGTGCGCCGCACCCAGGTACCGGACAACGTCAGGCACGTGTGGAATCGGATGAACCAGATCATCATCGAGTACATGCTGGAGCAGTACCCTGACCCGTCCGAATATCTGGTGCTGGCCGGAGAGGCGAGCCTTGACGCCACCTGGCCGCTCACCTCGCCCGGGGTGCCGAGTATCCGCATGCTGCACAACCACTTCATCGTCTTCAATAAACAGCAACTGCGTGATGCCCCGCTTGCCGACCCGAGTAACCCCAACCTTACCGACGGCGGCCAGCACTCCCTGTTTCAGGCCCACATGCGTGAGGTCTACCGTGCCTTTATTGAGGGACTCGATCTGGAGATCCTGCGCCCCTGTAACGATGGCAGTTGCAAGATAGAACTGACCGGCTACCCGCAGGGGCTACCGGCGTGGGAGATCATGGGAGGTGCCGATGCGCTCAGGGAGGTGCGCTTCTGGAAGGAGTACGACACCATCCTCAAGGGCTTTATCGATTTCTATCGCACTTTCTTCAGTCAGGTCTCGACGCGTAACGCACCGATGCCGAAAGAGGTCTACTTCCCTGCGCTGGTAGAGGAGAAGCTACTCTTCAACAACGACTTCCTGAAGGCGGCGAAGATGGTGCGAGATCGCTGTATCGTCGACCCCGCCTACGCCAACGCGATCCGCTGGCAGCCCGCCTTCAAACAGCTCATCTACCGCAACGACAACGGCAAGCTCATCGTCACCATCAGCCAGAATTCTATCGGCAATGCGATCACCGAGCTGCTTGGGGTGGTGGTGAAACGTACCCCCGATGCCGAGGCCTATGAGCTGAGCGAACCGGCACTGATTGAAAAGCTGCTGGCGGTGAGAAAGCGTCTGGTGGATGCGGATCTGGGTGAGGGGATCGCCACCGAACACTGGGCGGCAGAGTGACCCCTCCCCCCGTTTTTTAGAGAAAGTTAACGATGCGATCGGCATCGCGCTGTGCATTGCCGAGACAACTGGTGGCGCCCGGAGAGGGGGTCATGTTGAAGAGGATCCCGGTACCGGGGTCGATCTGTGCCTCGCCGAGATGGAGCTTCTGCTGCGCTTTATCGATCATCACCGGGCGGATACCACCAAAGCCCTTGGCAAACTCCAACTGTTCCAGCTGCAGGGTGGGGATGATCTTCTGCGCCTCTTTGAGAAACAGGCGGCGCCCCAGTCCCGGCACCTCATAGAGTATGTTGCGTAGCATGTAGTGACGCACCTCTGCCTCGCTCAACAGATTGCCCATCACCCGGAGCACAGCGAGTTGGGGTTTGGTGACGCGCAGGAATTGCGGCAGGGTCTCCCAGTGGTAGCGCTCTAGCAGGGGTAGCACCAGTGCGGTGGGGCCGAAGCGTGTCTTACCCGGTACCAGCAGATCCGGGTCACCGTGTACCGCGGCGAAGGGGAGCTTGTCGTTCTGTACGGTATAGACCTTGCCGTTGAGCAGTTGCGGGGTGAAGTAGAAGCTGCCCGCCACAGGCAGACAGGCATACTCCTGGCCATAGCCCATCTGCTGGGCGAAGAGCAGACTGTGGCCGCCAGTGGAGACCACTACGCTCTTTGCCGCAAGCCGACCGGCGCTGCTCTCAATCACAAAGCCTCCCGCCTGTTGTGTGATGGTACCTACCCGTGTACCCAGTTGAACCTCAAATCCTGGCTGTAGTCGCAGCGCCTGTTCGACGAAGGAGTGGGCAAGCAGGTTAAAATCGACGGCACTGTATTGATCACGCACCGCGATGGCGTTGATGCGTTGTTCCCGTCCCTCCACCACCATAGGTTCAATGGTGGCGATGCCCTGTGCATCGAGCAGCTCCATCTCGGGGAAGTGGGGGTGGAAGCTCTCATAGCGCGTGGTGAGCTTGTCGCACTCCTGCTCCCCAACCGCCAGCACCATCTTCGGGTATTTGAAGATCAGGCGCTCACGCTCGAACGGAGGCAGCGATTCGGCGTAGTCGACCACCATCTGTGCAGTCTTTTGTACCTGCAGCGCCTTCTCCAGGGTGTAGTTGGTCTCGATGTCACCACAGTGGAGGGTCTGGCTGTTGTTGCGCCCGTGGGAGTTGACGGCGGCGAGCGAGCCGTACTTCTCCAGCAGTACCACCTTCTGCACATCACCGCGCCGTGCCAGCTCATAGAGCAGCGCTGTACCGGAGATACCTCCGCCGATGATGGCGACGTCGTACTGTTTCATGCTGTGGGTCCTTATTCCCTAACTTTGAGTATAGGAAAAGCTGAGTTGATAGCTGGGTATTAATTTTAAATGATTACTGAACTTTGCGGTATCACGCGAAGAGGGTGGTTAGTCTCGCCCCTGTGGCCAGTTGCTGTAGAGGGTGTAGATACCGAGGATTCCGAGGACCCAGCTCTCAACACCGATGCCGTAGACCATCCGTGCCGGGGCATAGCCATCAAGGGCCATCATCACGGTGGCGCCGAGGATCAGCGACGAGCCGAGGATGGCAAAGAAGGTGCGCTGGTTGGCGCGGCGGATCTCGCGACGGATCGCCTCCAGCTCTTCGCGGTTGGCGTCGACCTTCAGCTTGCCTGTTTTCGCCTGCAGCAGCACGTCGTGGATCAACGAGGGGATCTCCGGCAGCTTCTCTCCCCACTGTGGCACGTTCTCCTTGAGGCGATTAGCGAAGGCACGTACGCCAATCTGCTCGCTCATCCAGCGCTCAAGGAAGGGCTTGGCGGTGGCCCACAGATCGAGCTCCGGATAGAGCTGGCGCCCCAGCCCCTCGATATTGAGCAGGGTCTTCTGCAGCAGCACTAGCTGCGGTTGCACCTCCATGTTGAAGCGGCGCGCGGTCTGGAACAGGCGCAGCAGCAGCTGGCCGAAGGAGATCTCGGCGAGCGGGCGTTCAAAGATCGGCTCGCAGACGGTGCGGATCGCCGCCTCGAACTCATCGACACGGGTATCGTGCGGCACCCAGCCCGACTCCACGTGAAGCTCGGCCACCCGGTGGTAGTCGCGGTGGAAGAAGGCGAGGAAGTTCTCGGCCAGGTAGCGCTGATCCTCCTGGCTGAGGGTGCCGACGATGCCGAAGTCGACCGCCAGATACTGACCCCGGGGCGAGACGAAGATGTTGCCCGGGTGCATGTCGGCATGGAAGAAGTTGTGGCGGAAGACCTGGGTGAAGAAGATCTCCACGCCACGGGCCGAGAGGGCCTTAAGGTCGATACCCGCCTCGCGAATTTGATCAATATTTCCGATGGGGATGCCGCTGATGCGCTCCATCACCATCACGTTCTTGCGGCAGTGGTGCCAGTGGATCTCCGGTACATAGAGCAGTTCGGAGCCCTGAAAGTTGCGGCGGATCTGCGTCGCCGAGGCGGCCTCGCGCATCAGATCCAGCTCATCGATGAGGTTCTTCTCGAATTCGGCCACGACATCAACCGGACGCAGGCGGCGTCCCTCGCGCCAGTAGCGCTGCAGCTTGTCGGCGAGAATGTAGAGCAGACCGATGTCGCGACGGATCACCGGTTCGATGCTGGGCCGCAGTACCTTGACCACCACCTCGGTGCCATCTAGCAGTTTGGCGACGTGCACCTGGGCGATGGAGGCGGAGGCGAGCGGGGTGCGATCGAATTCGGCAAAGACCTTCTCCAGCGGCTGACGGTAGGCCTTTTCGATGATCGCGACGGCACTCTCGCCGGGGAAGGGGGGAACCCGATCCTGCAGTTTTGCCAGCTCCTCGGCGATATCGTCGGGTAGAAGGTCTCGGCGGGTTGAGAGGATCTGGCCGAACTTGACGAAGATCGGGCCAAGATCCTCCAGGGTGCGGCGGATACGTATACCGCGTGCTATCTCCCTGTGCTGCAACAGGCGCCACCACATCAACCAGCGCAGGAAACGCAGCGGGCGAAACAGGTGGGTGGCGAGGATCAGATCATCCAGGCCGTGACGCACCAGTGTCCAGCTAATGTAGAGCAGGCGCATCGCCTGTCCGGGACGGATCACCGTGTCTTACCCCTCAACTTGTAACCTGTTTAGCAATCGTTTGATTCGCGCCTCGATGCGATCAACATCGCTGCGCAGGGTGTCGACGTTCCGGATGAACTCA
The DNA here is from genome assembly GCA_029879245.1 of Chromatiales bacterium. Lineage (GTDB taxonomy): Bacteria > Pseudomonadota > Gammaproteobacteria > Thiohalomonadales > Thiohalomonadaceae > JAPHSX01. The sequence goes on from JAOUQQ010000006.1 coordinate 36,506, forward strand.
TCGACCTCCCAGTCAACCGGTAGTGCCTCGCGCTCCTCCTGCAGATAGTCTGCGCTGTCGCGTCCCAGATGCTCGGCGGTGCGCGCACCCCAGGTAAAGAGGCCGCGAAGAGTATTGCCGATCTGGTGGGCGATAATGTCTCCGGTAAGGCGTGAGAGGTGCTCCTCCCAGTCGATGTCGAGCTGCTCGAAGACTCGCTGGATCTGGGTACCCAGCTCCACATCGCCGTCGATCTCCACCCCGCCCTTGAACAGCCCCTCACCGGTACGACCGGTGGACATGCGTAACAGGGCGAAGGGTGCACCGCGCAGGGTGGTGTCGACCTCACCATCGTAGTCGCCCATCAGGCGCAGTTTTCCCTCGGCGGTGGGTTGTAGCGTAAGGGTGATACCGGTGCCGTTCAGTTCGATGGCGATGGTTTTGCCGTCGAGACGGGCGAGTCGTGCTGTGGTCTTCGGGTCCAGGGCCAGGGCGGCATTAAGGGCCTGCTCCAGCAGCGCCAGTGCGGCGACGTCGATCATCAAACCGCCGGACATGGCTAGAATTTGTAACCGCGGTGCAGGGCGACGATGCCACCGGTCAGATTATGGTAGTCACACCTCTCAAAGCCGACCGCCTCCATCATCCCCTTCATCGTCTCCTGATCGGGATGCATGCGGATCGATTCGGCCAGGTACTGGTAGCTATCAGCATCGTTAGCCACCAGTTTCCCCATCAGCGGTAGCAACTTGAAGGAGTACTGATCATAGATCGCACTGAGGCCGGCGCTGGTCGGTTTGGAGAACTCCAGCACCAGCAGGCGGCCGCCCGGCTTGAGAATGCGGAACATCGAGGCGAGCGCCTTCTCCTTGTCGGTGACGTTGCGCAGTCCGAAGGCGATGGTGATAAGGTCAAAATGGTTGTCGGGGAAGGGGAGGCACTCGGCGTTGGCCTGGGCGTAGCGCACGTTGCCGACGATGCCGCGGTCGATGAGGCGCGAGCGCCCCACCTTGAGCATCGAGTCGTTAATATCGGCCAGCACCACCTCACCCTCAGCGCCGACTATCTCACTAAATTTCGCCGCCAGGTCGCCGGTACCACCAGCGATGTCGAGCACACGCCAGCCGCGGCGCACCCCGCTCTTCTCAATGGTGAAGCGCTTCCACAGGCGGTGGATCCCCATCGACATCAGGTCGTTCATCAGGTCGTACCTGGCGGCCACCGAGTGGAATACCTCGGCCACCTTGCCCGCCTTCTCCTCGGTCTTTACCTGCTTATAACCGAAATGGGTGGTCGACTCCTGATGGTTGTCACTCACACGACTGTCCTGTGGTTATGCTTTACGTTGATGGCCGGCTGCCTCGAGCCGATCCAGGTAATCCTGCCAGTATTTATCGTAGTTTGCACCCAGGTCGTAGAGGGTCTCCCAGGCGTAGATACCACTGTCATGGCCATCATCGAAGGAGGGCTGGATGGCATAGCTGCCCACCTGCTCGATCTTCTCGATGTTGACCTCCTCCTTGCCCAACTGCAGCACCTCCTGGCCCGGGCCGTGTCCCTGCACCTCGGCGGAGGGGGAGTAGACACGCAGATATTCGCACGGCAGATCGAAACGGGTGCCATCATTAAAGGCGATCTCAAGTGAGCGTTGCTGCTTGTGCAGGGTGATCTCTGTCGGTATGTGTTTGTTCATGCTGTTCCTCGTTGGCTAACTATATGAATAGCTAACAGGTGGTGTCTGCCGTAGGGGGATTCAATGCGCCGCAGATGGGCGATTCTACCCCAGCTGCGCGTTCGATTACAGGATATAGCGACTCAGATCCTCATCCTCGGCCAGCTCACTTAACTGTGCGTTCACATAGGCCGAATCGATAGAGATGGCTTGTCCGCTGCGATCGGCTGCCTCATATGAGAGTCCCTCCAGCAGACGCTCCATCACCGTATGCAGGCGACGGGCACCGATATTCTCGGTCTTTTCGTTAACCTGACAGGCGATCTCGGCGAGACGGGTAATGCCATCGAGTGTGAATTCGATAGTGACCCCCTCGGTGGCCAGCAGTGCCTGATACTGCTCGGTGAGCGAGGCGTCCGGCTCGGTGAGGATACGCTGGAACTCCTCCACTCCGAGGGCGTCGAGCTCGACGCGGATCGGCAGACGCCCCTGCAGCTCGGGGATGAGATCCGACGGCCTGGAGAGGTGAAAGGCGCCGGAGGCGATAAAGAGGATATGGTCTGTCTTGATCATGCCGTACTTGGTAGAGACGGTAGAGCCCTCCACCAGCGGCAGCAGATCACGCTGTACCCCCTCGCGGGAGACGTCGGGGCCCTTGCTATCGCTACGCCCGGTGATCTTGTCCATCTCATCGAGAAAGACGATGCCGTTCTGCTCCACTGCATGGAGTGCGCGGGATTTGATCTCCTCTTCACTCACCAGCTTCCCCGCCTCCTCATCGGTGAGCTGTTTCAGCGCCTCCTTGATGCGCAACTTGCTCTTCTTCTTACGCTGATTACCCATGTTCTGAAACAGCCCCTGTAACTGGCTGGTCATCTCCTCCATTCCTGGAGGGGCCATGATCTCGACGCCGATGGGGGTGGCACTGACCTCGATCTCGATCTCCCTGTCGTCGAGATCACCCTCTCGCAGTTTCTTGCGGAATTTCTGCCGGGTTCCGGACTCATCCTCGCTGCGCTCCTCCGGCTCATTGGCAAAGCCAAAGCTACCGCTACGGGCGGGGGGGAGCAGAATATCGAGGATCCGCTCCTCCGCCGCCTCAAAGGCGCGGTGGCGCACCTTTTTTGTCTCCTCCTCACGTACCATCTTTATGGCGATATCGATAAGGTCGCGGATGATCGATTCCACGTCGCGCCCTACATAGCCCACCTCGGTGAACTTGGTCGCCTCCACCTTGATAAAGGGGGCGCGCGCCAGCTTGGCCAGGCGGCGGGCGATCTCGGTCTTACCTACCCCGGTGGGGCCGATCATCAGGATATTTTTCGGCGTGATCTCATTGCGCAGTGCCGCATCAACCTGGCTTCTGCGCCAGCGGTTGCGCAATGCGATGGCTACGGCTCTCTTGGCGTTGGCCTGGCCGATGATGTGCTTGTCCAGCTCCTGGACGATCTCTCTGGGGGTCATGGTCGACATGGGGTTGTTACTCACTTACTCGGTGTCGAGTTCTTCAATCGTCAGATTGTTGTTGGTGTAGATGCAGATACTGGCGGCAATGTTGAGCCCCTTTTCGACAATCTCGCGGGCGCTCAGTTCGGTATTTTCATACAGAGCGGTGGCCGCCGCCTGGGCAAAGGAGCCGCCGGAACCGATGGCGATAAGGTTGTTCTCAGGCTCGATCACATCTCCATTGCCGGTGATCATCAGGGTGGCCGTCCTGTCGGCCACCAGCAGCAGCGCCTCCAGCTTGCGCAGCACCCGGTCGGTGCGCCAGTCCTTCGCCATCTCCACCGCGGCACGGGTTAGGTGGCCCTGGTGTTTCTCCAGCTTCCCCTCGAAGCGCTCAAACAGGGTGAAGGCATCGGCGGTGCCACCGGCAAAGCCGGCGATGACGTTATCGCGATAGAGGCGGCGCACTTTGCGAGCGTTGCCCTTCATCACGGTATTGCCGAGCGAGACCTGGCCATCGCCGCCGATCACGACCTTGTCGTTGCGGCGCACGGCGAGAATGGTGGTTCCACGATACTGCTCCACGGCAGGCTCCTGTTGCGAACGGGGCGGTGATTTTACCGCAAACGGCGGCGGGTTACCCGATAGTTCTCTATCACTTTGAGGCCGAAGAGAGCAGTTTTTTCAGCCGTGAGGACAAATCAGACTCGACCTTCTGCCCCCGCTGATAGAGGGCAATGATCTCCATACGACCATCCTGCAGTGCCATCTGCGCCACATTGTCGGGGCTGATGGTCCAGCGCCCCAGAGTGGAATCAACAGGCCAGCGAAAATCGGGATAGGCGTGGAAGACGATCTCCGAGCAGACGATCCGGTCGCTGGTCTCAACATCAAAGTTAAAGTCGTACTCCTTGCCGATGTGACTCAGGGTGTTGGTGACGTAGCCTGCGAGCTGCTCTCTATCGATATTAACCGGCCTGAGGATCAGCAGATCATCGATATTGAGAAAGTGCTCCAATCTGCTGAGTGTGACTCCACTACGCAACGCCTCGGCGACCCTTCGGCCTGCCAGCAGTTCGCGATGGTATGACGCTACGAATGGGTGCTCCCATATACCCATCTCCTGTAACTGCTGTGGGCTGCCGCTCCACACCGCCACATGGCCCCAATAGCCGGGAATAAAGCTGTCGGTAAGACGAAAGGGGGTCTTCTCCAGCAGGATGTCGCCGGGTTGAAGAAGTGCCTCAATTTCTGTGAGCTGCGCGCTGTTGCCGTAGAGTTTTCCCTTGCGTTCCTCCACTACCCCGACGGCGTTACCAAAGAGCATACTCAGGGTATGCATCGATTCCCGGGCCAGTACCCGAAGGCTGTCCTCCATCGCCTCGGTGGTGAAGTACATGCTCTTCTCCGCCAGCTCCTCCAGCTTGCGTCCCTTAAACAGCCGATAGTTGGGGCTCTGTTCGATAATGGCGTAGAGATAGGCGAGCTGATCATCAGCAACGGCGCTCTTGCGTAGTGAGCCCTTAAAGCTGTCGAATGCCTCGATTCCGGCCAGTGTGCGGTTGTAGTTCTCCATCGAGAGGTAGGCCTCGGTGAGTTCGTTAAAGGCGTACTCATCGATGCCGTAGGCACTGTCAGAGAGATTGACCAGCTGCCGCAGCCGGGCGTTCTCGGCAAGGGTGTCGAGGGCCAGCATATAGCTGTCGTAGAGCATCAGGGTGGCCGCCAGCGAGAGGGTGATGCCGCGGTGGCGCAGAGTGGTTGCGAGGCCGTGGCGCTCATTGAGCCAGCACTCATGGGCTGCGGCGATCTGATAGAGCTGCTCGCGCACCGCAAGATGCTCCGCCAGCCCCTGATTGAGGGCGGCGATCTCGCCGCCGCTCAGCACCTGTCCATCATTGATTTTCTGTTGCAACTGCTGTGAGAGGGCGATGATCACCGCTCGCTGTTGTAGCGATCGCTCCGCCAGTAGCTGAAAGGCGGTGACCTCCTGAGCCAGGGTATTCTCATCGCCCTGATGGACACTCCGGGTGTGCTGCCGGCAGAGCTGCAGTGCCTGCTCGTAGTCGTGATGCGCTACCGTATCAGGGTTGTGCGGTGTGGTGGAGCAGGCGGTGAGCAGAGCCGCAATGATGGGGAGGGTTAGATGTTTCAACATACGAGTCATGTTCTTCTCTGTGACATCAACGTGGCAACGAAAATTAGCGTCGCAGAAAGGTTAACCAGCGCGCCAGGCTCAACAAGCTCGCCAGTGAGGCGGCGACGTAGGTGAGGGCGGCTGCCTGCAGTATTCTTCTGACTGCGCGTTCATCGCGCTTATCGATATAGTTCCCCTCACGCAGGATTGGCAGTGCCTTGTTAAAGCTGGCGTCCCACTCTACCGGCAGAGTCACCAGATGAACTACGGTCGCCAATGCCATACTGCCAAAGCCGAGCAGGAAGAGCAGGATACCGCTGTGCGGAAGGCGGGTGATCAGCGCGACGATGGGGATGGCGAACATCAGGATCGCCCCGATCTTTTCTGCACGTTGTGCGAAGATAATAAGGCGGCTGCGGGTAGCCAGTAGCGGCTCACTGTTTTTGTGCTGTATCGCATGGCCCACCTCGTGGGCGGCGACGGCGATGGCGGTGAGGGATTTTCCACTGAAGTTGTCGGGACTGAGGCGCACCATCCTGTCGTTCGGGTCGTAGTGATCCCCCTTCTCGGTCTGCTCTACCACGGCGGAGATCTCAAACCTTTTGAGCAGATGTTCGGCCAGCTCACCACCGCTGCCGGGAAACTCCTCGCGCGTTTTGCTATAGCGTCGAAAGGTGTAGCTGGCCCACCACTGCGGGCCGAAGATAAGGGCGATGAGCAACAGCAGGATGATGAGATAGGGCATCCGCTCTCTCCTAGCCTTGCTTCTCCTTCACAATGAAGAAGTCGATAGCGTTGTCCTGCAGCTTGCGCCGTGCCTGATCGAGCTTGCGGCGGTCGGTGTAGGGGCCAACGCGTACCCGGTGCCAGGTGTTGCCACCATCGATGGTTACCTTCTGCACAGTAGGGGCGAGGTTGAGAAGGAACAGCTCTGCCATGCGGGAGCCGGCGTCCTCTTCGCTCTTAAAGGAGCCGACCTGCAGATAGTAGTTGGCCTTCTCGGCGTTGGGTGTCGGTGTGTTGCCGAGTTCTGACTCGGGGATCACCACCTCCTGCTCGGGGAGGATACTGTAGAAGTCGAAATTGATCCCCCCCTCCTTTTTTGGCGCCTTGGGAACGGGCTCCTTCTTTACTGCACGGGCATCGGTAGAGGTGCCCTTAGGTTGTGGCAGGGAGATGCCGGCCAGCGGATTTTTGCCCTGGCCCTGCAGATAGACCAGAAAGGCGATGAAGAGGCCTACCAGCAGACCAACCGCGAGCCATAGCCAGCCGGGCAGCGGTGACGACTTCGGCTTGCGCGATGTGGTCCGTTTTGCGTAGTCGCGTGCCATTACATACTCTCCGGCGCCGAGACGCCGAGCAGGCCGAGGCCGTTGTAGATCACCTGTCGTGCCGCACGAATGAGGGTGAGGCGGGCGTCACGCAGGGCCCCGTCATCAACCAGAAACTGGTGAGCGTTGTAGTAGGTGTGAAAGTCATTGGCCGCCTCGCGCAGGTAGTGCACCAGCTGGTGCGGTTCGTGGTTGAGGGCCGCCGCCTCCACCACCTCCGGGTAGCGCGAAAGGGTGCGCAGCAGCGCCTGCTCGTGCGACTCTTCGAGCAGATTCAGGCTCTTCAGACCACTACCCTGATCGTAACTGAGCCCCTTCTCATCCATCTGGCGCAGCACGCTGCAGACGCGGGCGTGGGCGTACTGGATGTAGTAGAGGGGGTTGTCGTTGGACTGTGACTTGGCAAGATCCAGATCGAAGTCCATGTGCTGCTCGCACTTGCGCATCACGTAGAAGAAGCGGGCCGCATCGTTGCCCACCTCATCGCGCAGTTCACGCAGGGTGACGAACTCGCCGGAGCGGGTCGACATCTGCGCCTTCTGCCCGCCGCGGTAGAGGATGGCGAACTGCACCAGCAGCACGTCGAGCCTGTCGGCGTCCTCCTTGTCGCCCATCGCGGTAAGCGCCGCCTTCACCCGCGGCACATAGCCGTGGTGGTCAGCCCCCCAGATGTCGATGACGCGGTCGAAGCCGCGATTGAGCTTGTGCCAGTGGTAGGCGATGTCGGAGGCAAAGTAGGTTTTAATCCCGTTGTCGCGCACCACCACGCGATCCTTTTCATCACCATAGTCGGTGGAACGGAACCAGAGGGCCCCCTCCTGCTCATAGACGTGGCCCGACTTTTTCAGCTGCGCGATCGCCGCATCAACCTTGCCGGAGCTGACCAGCGAACGCTCCGGGTACCACTCCTCGTAGACCACGCCGAACTCTTCGAGGTCCTGGCGGATATCGGAGAGGATCACATCGAGCGCCCTGTCGAAGAAGGTGAGGTAGCCCTCCTCGCCGAGCAGTTTTTTCGCCTGCATGATAAGGGCGTCGATGTGGTCCTCCTTATCGCCCCCGGCGGGCTCATCGGCGGGGATGGCGTTGAAGACGTCGGCGGTAGCGTGACGATAGCTGTCACCATGCCCGCAGTGCAGGTCGGCAGCGATGTCCCAGATGTAGTCCCCCTTGTAGCCGTTGATCGGGAAGGTGAGTGTCTCACCGGCCAGTTCCAGGTAGCGCAGCCACACTGAGGTGGCGAGAATATCCATCTGGCGGCCAGCGTCGTTCACATAGTATTCGCGGTGCACCTGAAAGCCGACGGCGGCCAGCAGGTCGGCCACGGTGGCGCCATAGGCGGCGCCGCGACCGTGGCCCACGTGTAGCGGCCCCGTCGGGTTGGCGGAGACAAACTCCACCTGCACACGCTTGCCGGCGCCGATGTCCGAACGGCCGTAGGCCTCACCCGCCTCGACAATATCACCCACCACCGAGTGGTAGGCGGCGGGTGTGAGGGTAAAGTTGATAAAGCCCGGTCCGGCGATCTCCACCTTCTCCACACGATCCGATTTGGGCAGATGGGCAACAACCTTTTCGGCAAGGTCGCGCGGTTTACAGCGGGCCGCCCTGGCCAGCACCATCGCGATGTTGCAGGCGAAGTCACCGTGGGAGGCGTCGCGGGTGCGATCGATGGCGATACTCTCGGGCAGGGCAAGATCGAACACCCCGGCACTGACGAGGTCGTGCAGGGCGGCTTTAACGAGTTCCTGAAGATGAACTTTCATAGGGGCAGTGTGAACCGGCTTTATCGATATCGGAAATAAGTCGGCCATTATCCCTGCACCACAAGGGCAGTGGCAAGGGGAGGTGTATGGTTTAGCGATTCTCCCCGCATCAGCGGGGAGAGTGGAGGTAGATTACAGCTTGAACTTGATACCGGCTGAGAGGTGGTTGATATCCTTGTGCAGAATGGTGAAGCCGGCAGTAAAGTCCATTTGAGGGTTGATGGCATAGTCCATCCCAAAACCGAGGCTCAGGCTGGTGTCGGTATCGGAGTTGCTGGATGTACAGGTTGAGGGCAGGCCACCAACGAGGCACAGGTAGGTGACATCGACCTCTGCACTGGTATAAGTGAGACCTACACGGCCATAGAGATTGAAATTGGGGTCCACCTTGTGTGTGTATTTACCGTAACCAGAGAGGCTGTAATATGAAAAGTCGAGCCCTCCAGAATCAGGGCTGCTAATCGATTTGGTTAATTCTCCCTCTGCAGAGAAATTTGGATGGACGTTTGGAACAGGTATCTCATAGCCGACGGCAATAGATAGTCCATCACTAAAACCGTCGACATCAGGAAAGACGAGTTGGGCATTGACGACACCACTTTGGGCATGTGCAGACTGCAGCGGAATGATTGTGGCAGCGGCGATGATTACAAATTTAATAATTTTCATGGTAAACGTTACCTCGCAAAAAATGATCTTGAGTAACTTGATGCGACCGATTACATCACAGGCTAAAAAGCCAGGCAATTGACTAGAAAGATATTTGTGATGATGAGCTAATAAAGCTCAATCGGATCGACATCCAGCGACCAGCGTACCTTGCGCCCGGCCTTTAGCGCCTCAAGGGCAACAACCCATTGCGCCAGCAGGTGGTGCAACGCCTTGCGCTCCGTTGTCTGCAGTAGTAGCTGTGCGCGACTGCGCCCGGCGCGTCGTTCCATCGGTGCGGGGATCGGACCGAGTAGCCAAACCCCCTTATGACCCAGCTGTTCGGCCAGGGTGCGGGCCGCCTCAAGAAAGAGCAACGGCGCCTCCCGGTCGACCGCCTCGGCACGTAGCAGGGCGAGGTGGGAGAAGGGGGGAAGTTCAGCGCCTCTGCGCTCCTCCAGGGTGGCACGGGCAAAGTGGGCGTAGTCTCTCTCTACCAGCAGTTTGAGGAGCGGGTGGTCGGGCACATGGGTCTGGATCACTACCTCCCCCGGTCGGCTGGCGCGTCCGGCCCGCCCCGCCACCTGGACGATAAGCTGTGCCATCCGCTCGGTGGCACGAAAGTCGACACTAAAGAGCCCCTGATCCGCATCGAGGACCCCGACCAGGGTGACATTGGGAAAGTGGTGCCCCTTGGCCAGCATCTGGGTGCCGATGAGGATCTGGCCCGACTGGCGATGGATCTTCTCCAGTAGCGCGTCCATCGAACCCTTGCGGCGGGTGGTGTCACGGTCGATGCGTAGCACCTCCCTCTCAGGGAAGAGCGACTTGAGGTGCTGTTCGATGCGTTCAGTTCCCTGGCCGATGGGGCGAAGGTCGGGGCTGCCGCACTGTGGACACTGCCTTGGTAGTGGCCGTTCACTGCCGCAGTGGTGGCAACGCATCCGTTGCTGCCCGGCGTAGAGGGTCATGTGGGCATCGCAGCGCTCACACTGGCTGTGCCAGCCGCAGTCGTGGCAGAGCAGCACCGGCGCGTAACCACGACGATTGAGGAAGAGCAGTACCTGTCCATCCTGCTCCAGATGGTGGCGCATCGTCTGCAGCAGGTGCGCCGAAACCCCCTCCTCCATCGGTTGCTGGCGCAGGTCGAGCAGGCGCATTGCCGGGTGGATGGCGTTGCCGGCGCGCTCCGGCAGTTGCAGATGGTGGTAGCGGCCGCTCAGGGCGTTGTGCAGGCTCTCCAGCGAGGGGGTGGCACTGCCGAGCAGGATCGGGATATCGAGTGCTCGGGCTCGAACCACCGCGACATCACGCGCCGAATAGCGAAAACCATCCTGCTGCTTGAACGAGGCGTCGTGCTCCTCGTCGAGGATAATCAGTCCCGCCCGCGCCATCGGGGTAAAGATGGCAGAGCGGGTGCCGATGATGATCGCCGCCTCACCGCTTGCCGCCAGTTGCCAGGCGGTAAGTCGTTCACCATCCGAGAGGCCGGAGTGGAGCAGGGCGATGGGTACAGCAAAGCGGCGGGAGAAGCGGCTCACCAGTTGCGGGGTGAGGCCGATCTCCGGGATCAGCACCAGTGCCTGTCGCCCCTGATTGAGTACCTCGGCAATCGCCTGCAAGTAGACCTCGGTCTTGCCGCTGCCGGTGACACCGTCGACAAGAGAGACCTGAAAACCGCTAGTGGCGTTGAACGCCGCCACTGCCCGTTGTTGATCGGGGGTGAGTGCGGGAGGGGTCTCTCTTTCGTCCTGCGCTACCGGTGGGGAGGCGGTGAGGTGCTCTTCGCGCACCACCCACCCCTTCTCGATCAGGGTACGCATCACCCCCTGCCACCCCTCCTGCTGGCTGTCGATCTCACTGGCAGTGAGACCGGGTGGCACGACCCCATGCAGTAGTTTGAGCAGCGCCCGCTGCCGCGGAGCGCGAGAGAGGGTGCCGGGGTCGATTGCCCTCCCTGCGGCGCTCAGGGACCAGTAGGAGAGGCCATTTGCTGCAGCGCTGCGCTGCTGGCGCAGCAATATTGGCAGCGCCGCCTGGAATACCTCACCCGGCGGGTGGTGGTAGTAGTCGCAGCACCATCGCAGCAGCTTAACCATCTCTGCGTCAAACAGCGGCTCGCTATCGAGTTGTTTGAGTGCCGGTTTCAACCGCTCAACGGGAACCTCACTATGCCCTGCCACGGCCACCAGCACGCCGACAATGCGGCTGCGACCGAAGGGGACCAGATAGCGCTGCCCTGGAGCGGGGGTGGTGCATGCTGGTGGTGGCAGGTAGTCGAACAGCCGACGCAGTGGAGAGGGAACGGCGATGCGCAGGATGGGTGGAGTCATGGGGCGATAGTATCACGGTAGTCGGGCGAAATTTTCCAGCGGCAAAGGTGATTCGGAACGGGTCATGGGAGTAAAAATTACGCTAAGTTGTTGAAGCTAATTAGTGGCCGATGATTTATCCACAAAAGCTGTGGATAACTTTGTGGATTGATTGGGGCCATCACGGCTGAGTCCGCATCAATAAAGTACTTTTGCTAGATCGACGAGAATTTGAACAAAAAATATTTCACTGAAAAATCAATGCGTTAAAGTTGATTAGTGTATGCTAATAGACTCAGCAATTATCCCTTGACAGATTCTGCAGTGGTTGTTCCAGATGTGAATAAAAGTGAAAAAAGTTGGGTTCCTGGGCTTGTCAGGAGGGAGCTTTTTGTGTATTGCGTCACGGTTTAGCGGCGGGCGGCGATGAGGCTCAACCCCATATTCGCCTGCTTGGCAAAGTGGCAGAAACTCTCAAAGCAATCCCCGTCCAGTTTGCGCCCGCTGAGGGCGCGATCGGCAAAGAGGATACCAATATTTTTACCGTTAATGGTGACGGCGGCGCTAAAGAACTCCCCCATGCCGACAACCCCGCGGATCGTGCTATCGACAGAGGTGCTACCACCCTCTCCCTCTGCATGGGCCACACCACCCCGGTCGATCTGCTCGAAGAACAGGTTGTTTCGGTTCGGCTCGCGGCTGAAGTGAAAGCGCTGCTGCAGTGACTCATTACCGTGGCCAACGGCGAACTTGGCGCGTATCGCCTGTTTGTCGGGTGAGACCAGGGCAAAGAGGACACGATCCATACCAACGCCACGATAGATCCCCTCCATCACCATCTCAATGATCATATTCAGATCACCACCGCTCTCCATCAGTGCGGCAAGTTCCCGTAGTATCCGCAGCTGCAGCATCCCGTCCGGTTGCGGATACTCCTCTCCTCTTTCAGCTTTTACCTCACGCGTAGTGGGGCTGATGCCGGGCAGCGGGATCGCACGGGCGGCACTGGCGGCACCGTAGTAGGTGGCGATCTCCGCGGCCTCTCGGGCATTACGGTGGATCTGATCGATGACGCGCCGGGTTTCGCTGCCGGCCAGTTTCCCGATCTCCTGCATCACCTGCTGTGTCTCGGGGGCCTCCCAGCCGTGAGCGGCCGCTGCGGCAACTACCTCATGGGCAAGGGCGATGTTGCGCCCGCGCGCCCCGCTATCGTTTGGGTGGTTGAGTGTCTGGATCAGTAACGGATTGAGATGCCACTCCTCCGCCAGGCGGCGGCTCACCTCACGCAGTGGAAAACCGAGTACCTGCTGTTGTGCCTGCTCAGGGGTAAGAGCTGACCTCTGCATTACCTCATCAAGTTCATCGCCCGCCTCACCGCTAAAGCACCAGAAGGCCATATCGCCAATGTGGTAGAGCAGTGTAGCGATGAAGACCTCCTCCGGGGAGTCATCCTTGCGCTCACAGGCGATGGAGCGGGCCTGAACGGCTGCGTGGATCGCCTGACCCAGGGAGTGGGTAAGGCGGTCGCGGGCGTTGCCCTTCACAAAGGCGTCAACCAGACTGATGGAGAGGCACATATTGCGCACCGTCTTGAAACCGAGCACGATCACCGCGCGGCTGATGGTGCTCATCGGGGTGCGCTGCGGATTGTAGTGGACTGAGTTGGCCAGCTTGAGAACCCGGGCGGTCATCGAGGCGTCCTTCAGCACGACCCCGGCCAGTTTTGCGGCGGGTGCGTCATCATCCTCCGCGACACTGATAACACTCTGCACCGTCTGCCCGAAAATGGGCATCTCGCGGTTACATATCAGACTGACCCACTGCTCCAGTGACTGTTGCTGCACATTGCTCGCCAAGGTGTGACTCCCACGTCTCTAATTGCCGGATCACTCCGGCCAGAAATGACAAGCGCGGGCGTGTTACTCGGCAGGTTTGATTCCCGGTGCTGGCAGGCCATCAATGCTGGTGAGGTTGTTCTGCTGCTGGTAGCTCTGCAGTCCGGCAGCGCCCTTCTTATCTGCCCATGAGATAAGGTCGTCGCGCTGTGATTGCAAGCTCATCAGTGGTACCCCATAGCCGCAGGAGGTCTGTATCCGTGAGACAGTGATACGAATGATCTGCCGGGCAGGGGGGAGTGAGCTGTCGAAATGGGCAGCGAGTTCGTTCCACTCGCCATCCTCGGGGCGCACCACCTCGCCACGGCCATAGAGGCGCAGGATGCGCGGTGCCCCCTCGAAGGCGCAGAACATAATGGTGATACGGCCGTTTTCGGCCAGGTGGGCGGCGGTCTCATTACCGCTGCCGACCAGATCGTAGTAGGCAACATCATGTGGTCCCAGCACGCGCAGGGAGTCGAGACCGCGCGGTGAGAGGTTGACATGCCCCTCACCACTTAGCGGTGCGGAGGCGACAAAGAAGAGTGGTTGTCTGGCTATCCATTCCGCCAGCTCGTTATTGATCTCCGGTAGTACCTTTGCCATCCCTCTCTCCTGTTAGCTGTTTTCCGCCTTCTGCTCGCGCCCCAGTAGCACCTCAACCGCCTGTTGCGGCGAGAGTCCTTCATATAGCACTCGGTATACCTGTTCGCTGATCGGCATCTCCACCCCCATCTGGCGGGAGAGTTGATAGACTTCGGGGGCGCTCTTCACCCCTTCAACCGCCTGACCGATGGTGGTGATGGCGGCATCCAGTTTCTCGCCCCTGCCCAGTGCCAGGCCGACGCGGCGATTGCGCGACTGATCATCGGTGCAGGTGAGCACCAGATCACCCATTCCCGCCAGCCCCATGAAGGTCTCTGTCTGACCACCCAAGCCGACCCCCAGACGCATCATCTCATGCAGCCCGCGGGTGATGAGGGCGGCGCGGGTGTTGGCGCCAAAGCCGAGGCCATCGGCGATTCCGGAGGCGATCGCCAGTACATTCTTGCAGGCGCCACCGATCTCAACCCCGACCACATCACTGCAAGTGTAGGCGCGAAATGCCCCCCCATGCAGGCAGCCCGCATAGAATTCGATGGCCTCACTACTACCGGCAACAGTGACGGCGGTAGGCAGGCCATTGGCCACCTCTGCGGCAAAGGTGGGACCCGAGATCACGGCACACGACTGCTCCTCACCCAGCTCCTCGGCGATCACCTGATGCAGCAGCTTGCGACTGCCGGGTTCCAGCCCCTTGGTGGCCCAGCCGAGGTGGCAGCCCGGTTTTAGTTGTGGGCGAATGGCTTGGAGCGTGGGGCGAAAGGCGTGGCTGGGGATCGCCAGCAGCACGTGGTCGGCCAGTTGCAGGGTCGCATCAAGGTCTACTGTTGGTGTCAGGAGATCGGGAAAGGGGCTCTCGGGAAGGTAGCGACTGTTACAGCGCTCCACCGCCATCGTTGCCATCGCCTCGCTGTCACGCCCCCACAGCAGGGTGGTGACACCGTTGCGTGCCAACTGGATCGCCAGAGCGGTACCCCATGAGCCGGCACCGAGCACGGCGATGCGTGCGTCGCAGTGATGAGCCATGGTGTCGCCCTAGTGGACCGGTTGCTCCTTGCTCTCAGCTGCGGCAGCCTGCTGCTGTTGCATGTGCTGGGCGTAGAGGGCATCGAAATTGATGGGGGCGAGCAACAGTTGCGGGAAGCTCCCCTTGCTGACCAGATCGGCAATCACCTCGCGGGCGAATGGGAAGAGCATGTTGGGGCAGTAGGCGTTGAGCATACCGCCCATCTCCTGCTCGCCAAGACCAGAGAGGAGGAAGATCCCCGCCTGCTGCACCTCGGCCAGATAGGCGGTCTTCTCACCCACTTTGGTGGTGACGGTAACGGTTAGCACCACCTCATAGACTCCCTCCTGCAGCTGTGCGTTGGCACTGTTGATATCAACATTTACGCCGGGCTCCCACTTTTCGGTAAAGATGGCCGGGGAATTTGGGGTCTCAAAGGAGATGTCCTTGGTATAGATACGCTGCAGCGCAAACTGCGGTCCGTTCTGTTGGGGAGGGGTGTTCTCAGCCATGTTGGTTTCCTGTGTCGTAGTAGTGCCGCGCGCATGGCGACATTGGTTTATAAGTGTTGTCGGGTCCAGGCGATGAGATTTTGCAGATCCATTGCCCCTGCGACCCGATCGACTTCACGCCCACCCCTGAAAAGGGCGAGAGTGGGGATACTGCGAATGTTGTACTGTGCCGCCAGCCCCTGTTCTGCCTCGGTGTTGACCTTGGCCAGGCGTACCCGGGGTTGCAGCTGTGCCGCAGCCTGTACGAAAACTGGCGCCATCATCTTGCAGGGGCCGCACCAGGGGGCCCAGAAATCGACCAACACAGGAACATCACTGCGTTGGATATGGGTAGTAAAATTACCCTGATTCAGCTCCACCGGCTGACTCTCAAACAGCGGTTGTTTACACCTGCCACAGCGCCCGCCGGCCCCCAGTTTCGCCGCGGGAACTCGGTTGATGCCATTGCAGTGGGGACAGACGATGTGTAACGAGTCGCTCATCTCAAGCAAGGGTGCGTATCAGGCAAGGCCGAGCTTTTCGTCCAGTTCGCCGAGGACATTCAGCTCCGCCATATCGTCAAAGCCGCCGACATGAAAATCGTCGATAAAGATCTGCGGTACCGAGGTTCGACCATTTGCCCTGGCAAGCATCTCATGACGCTTTTCGGGCTCCTCATCGATGCGGATATCGGTGTAATCCACCTGTTTTTTATCGAGCAGCAGGCGGGCACGGATGCAGTAGGGGCAGTGTTCTGTGGTGTAGAGGACGACGTTTGGCATAGTTAGAACCTTTACATGGACGCCATCGGATCATCGGTTTCAGGCGTCTTAGCGTTTTTTTCCTTTGGCCCGCTTCTTCTTCTGTAGTGGCAGACCGGCGTTTTGCCAGGCCAGTACCCCGCCCTTGAGGTTATAGACGGTCTCAAACCCCTCTTTGCGCAGTCTGGCACAGGCAGTGGCCGAACGGTGGCCACTGCGGCAGCTTACTATAATCGCCTTTTCGCGCATATTTGCAAGTTCGCTGAGTCGCTCACCCAGCTTACCCAGCGGGATGTGGAGCGAGTCGAGGATATGCCCCTCCTCATACTCCTTATCGTCGCGTACATCGAGTATCACTGCATCTTCGTGGTTATAGATGCGTACGGCATCTACCGGTTCCACCTGGCTGTAGCCACGCAAACGGCTGCTGAAATTGCTGCCCATCAGCATGAAGAGGATGATCGCCAAGGCGGCAAAGAGATCCCAGTGGTTGGTGACAAATTCTATATATTGAGCCATGAGATGCCTGTAGGGGGAGATGGCTGGCCGCACGGGCGGCCAGAGGTACTATTCCATGGTGCAGAAGACGTTACGCATCATGCCGATAAGCTGCAGGGTGCGGTTGTCGACCACCTTGTAAAAGACGCGATTGGCGTCCTTGCGCGAGGAGAGGATCCCCTTATCACGCAGGATCGCCAGGTGCTGTGAGATGTTGCTCTGTGAGGTACCGACACGCTCGACGATATCCTGCACGCTAACCTCCTGGTCACCCAGGGTGCAGAGAATCTTGAGACGCAGCGGGTGGGACATCGCCTTGAGCGAGCGTGAAGCGCGCTCAATGTCCTCGTCCCTGGTAATCAGGTTGATGGAGTTACTCTCTATCATGTCAAAACCCAGTCATTGAGTGAAAAAGTCTGCAATCGGTAGCGCCATGGTCACGAGGTCCTGTGGCTTGCTGCCAATATCAGTAAAACATTATACAATAAAGTCACGTTTGAAAAGAGCTTATTCTTATAGAGTTAATTTGGAATAAGGTAAATTTTATATTTTGGCCTCCGGACATGGTATTCACGGCGCAGAGAAACTAGACTGCCGTGTTAGCCCGTCTGTTAACAGTTAACAAATTAGGTTGGTTCACACGTTATGCCCTCTGTTGAGCGTCATCTCCCCCTCGTCCTGACCGTACTGGATGGTTGGGGTTATTCCGAGAAAACCGATTACAACGCCATTCACAGCGCCCGTACGCCGGTATGGGATGGCCTTTGGAGTAAGTACCCGCACTCGTTTGTGCGCTGTTCTGGCGCAGAAGTTGGGTTACCCGGAGGTCAGATGGGTAACTCCGAGGTGGGGCACCTCAATCTGGGGGCGGGGCGTGTGGTCTACCAGGAGTTCACCCGCGTCAGCCGTGCAATCAAGACCGGTTCCTTCTTCACCAATGCCACCCTCACCGAGGCGGTCGATCGCGCGAAGGAGAGCGGTAAGGCGGTTCACATCCTCGGGCTGCTCTCCCCTGGTGGGGTTCACAGCCACGAGGAGCATATCCATGCGATGGCGAAGCTGGCGGTGGAGCGAGGTGTTGATCAGGTCTACCTGCACGCCTTTCTCGATGGGCGTGATACCCCGCCAAAGAGTGCGGCGGAGTCGATCGCCGCGATGCAGAAGGTCTTTGATGAGCTCGGCTGCGGGCGTATCGCCTCCATCATCGGACGCTATTACGCGATGGATCGCGACCACCGCTGGCCGCGCGTGCAGGCCGCCTACGACCTGATCACCTGCAGCCGCAGTGAGTTTGTCGCCACCGATGCGATGAGCGCCCTGGAGATGGCCTATGAGCGGGGCGAAACGGATGAATTTGTCCAGGCCACCGCGATCAAGCCTGTGGGGAGTGAAAAGAGCTGTTTGCAGGATGGCGATGTGGTGATCTTTATGAACTACCGTTCGGATCGTGCCCGCCAGATCACCCGCCCCTTTGTTGAGGCCGATTTTGACGCCTTCGAGCGTAGCAACAGCCCAAATCTGGGGATGTTCGTTAGCCTCACCGAGTACAGCGCGGACTACATTATCCCGGTAGCCTTCCCGCCAGAGCGGCTGGTCAACGTCTTTGGCGAGTATATCTCCAACCTGGGGATGCACCAGTTGCGTATTGCCGAGACCGAGAAGTATGCCCACGTCACCTT
>JAOUQQ010000135.1 GCA_029879245.1 Chromatiales bacterium
CATTGTAGCCTCGCCCCGGCGGTGGGGCGGAGGCTGCCTTATGTTTATCAGGTCTATCCTTTAGCCTAGCCATGTTCCAGTACACAGAAGACCGATAGTCTAAAAGCTAGACCTGACCCTTCTCCCCTATATCGAAATAGAAAAAACTGGAAATGCGAAAATTACGATCATAACCAAAACTGATGAATATATTCCATCGATCATAATACCGCCCGAAATGTCACGATTCGCTGGAGCTATTAATGCGGTGATTGAGATTGACTAATTGAAATCAATAGAGAAGGAAAGGGGTCAGGTTGGAATCAATAGGGTCAGAGTGAACCTCCCCCAGTTTAACGGTCACTTTAAGGGAGGCCGGGTTCAGGACTTGCCCTTTGCCTTTTCAGACAAGAAAGCGCGACCAGATAGTCAGGCCTGACACCCCGCTCATATATCAGGGCGCCAAGATGGCCGTCAGCACGCTATGCAACAAACAACGCTGCTACCACCCTTCTCCCCTCGGCGATCAGTACATTGTAGGTGCGGCAGGCGGCGGCGGTATCCATCACCTCATACCCTCTCCCCAGTTTGATTAGCGCAACTCGCTGTTCGGCGGTCGGCTGCAGCAGTTGCGGGCCGGTACCGATGAGGATGACCTCCGGCTGCAGTGCGACGATGGGGGCGAGGTGTGCCTCAGAGAGCTCTGCCAGGGATTGCGGGGCCCACTCCCTGCTTAGTGTCCCGCCACTTATAAGGCAACTGCTATTTACTATTATCAGTGCCTCATCGTCGTTGCTGATGCCGTTGGGTGGACGAACCCGGATCACCCCCTCACGGTAACTATGCAGGGTGTAGAGGGCGCCGCTCTGTTCCAGGGTGATCTTCATAGCTTCTTTATATAATTGACAGGGATTTTCCGCCCCAGTAATGTTAGCAGCTTTCGTTCCGCCCCATTATTGCGCGCCCTTGCGGGCATTGTATAAGGATTGCCGTGAGCACAACACCCAAAGAGTTGGCCGACATGCGTCTGCTCAAGAAGTCCTCGAAGCTGGATAATGTCTGCTATGACATCCGTGGCCCGGTGATGGAGCACGCACGCCTGATGGAGGAGGAGGGGCACCGCATCATCAAGCTCAACCTTGGCAACCTCGCCCCCTTCGGCTTCGAGGTCCCCGAGGAGATCCAGCAGGATGTGATCCTCAATCTGCCGCGCGCCTCCGGTTACAGCGAGTCGAAGGGGCTATTCGCCGCGCGCAAGGCGATCATGCACTACTGCCAGTCGAAGAAGATCGCCGGGGTCGAGCTGGAGGATATCATCGTCGGCAATGGCGTCTCCGAGCTCATCGTAATGGCGATGCAGGGGCTGCTCAACAACGGTGACGAGGTGCTGGTGCCGGCCCCCGACTACCCGCTGTGGACCGCGGCGGTGAGCCTGGGCGGCGGCACCCCGCGCCACTATATCTGTGATGAGCAGGCCGGCTGGTTGCCCGACCTGGACGACATCCGCGCCAAGATCAGCGGCAATACCCGCGCCATCGTCCTCATCAACCCCAACAACCCGACTGGGGCGCTCTATCCCGAGTCGTTCCTGCTAGCGATCATCGAGATCGCCCGCCAGCACCAGCTCATCATCTTTGCCGACGAGATCTACGACAAGATGATCTACGACGGGGCGAGCCACACCTCGATCGCCTCGCTGGCCGACGACGTGCTGTTCGTCACCTTCAACGGACTCTCCAAGAACTACCGCGCCTGCGGCTATCGTGCCGGCTGGATGGTGGTCTCCGGGGAGAAGCGCCACGCCGAGGACTATATCGCAGGCCTGGGCATTCTCGCCTCGATGCGCCTCTGCTCCAACGTGCCGGGCCAGTACGCGATCCAGACCGCCCTGGGCGGCTACCAGAGCATCAACGACCTGGTCGGCCCCAGCGGGCGGCTACGCAAGCAGCGCGATATCGCCTGGGAGATGATCAACGCCCTGCCCGGGGTGAGCTGTGTCAAACCACAGGCGGCACTCTACCTCTTCCCGCGCCTCGACCCGAAGATGTACCCGATCGCCAACGATCAGGCCTTCGCCCTGGAGCTGCTCAAGGAGGAGAAGGTCCTCATCGTGCAGGGGAGCGGCTTTAACTGGGGCGACCCCAACCACTTCCGCATGGTCTTTCTGCCCAATGCGGACGACCTCGGCGAGGCGATAGGGCGTATCGAGCGCTTCCTGCACGGCTATCGCAAGCGCCACGGCACCTGAAACGAATTGTAAATATAGAGAAAAGTAACGATATGAATCCCGTAAAGATTGGCCTGCTGGGCCTTGGCACCGTCGGTGGCGGTACCGTCAATGTTCTCAAACGCAACGCCGAGGAGATCTCCCGCCGTGCCGGTCGCGCCATCGAGGTGAGCCACGCCTCGGCCCGTGAGCTGAACAAACCACGTATCTGTGACACCACCGGCATCACCCTTACCAGCAACCCCGCTGAGGTGGTTGATGCCCCTGAGGTCGATGTCGTCGTCGAACTCATCGGCGGTGACGGCCTCGCCTACGAGATGGTGATGAAGGCCATTAACAACGGCAAGCACGTGGTCACCGCCAACAAGGCGCTGATCGCCAAGCACGGCAACGAGATCTTCGCCGCGGCGCAGAAGAAAGGCGTAATGGTCGCCTTTGAGGCGGCTGTGGCCGGGGGTATCCCGATCATCAAGGCGATCCGCGAGGGGCTCTCCGCCAACCGCATCGAGTGGCTGGCCGGGATCATCAACGGCACCGGCAACTTTATCCTCACCGAGATGCGCGACAAGGGTCGTGACTTTGCCGACGTGCTGGCCGAGGCGCAGGCCCTCGGTTACGCCGAGGCCGACCCCACCTTCGATGTGGAGGGGATCGACGCGGCCCACAAGCTGACCATCCTCGCCTCCATCGCCTTCGGCATCCCGCTGCAGTTCGACAAGGCCTATACCGAGGGGATCACCCGCATCACCCGCGAGGATGTCACCTACGCCGAGGAGCTCGGCTATCGCATCAAGCACCTGGGTGTGGCTCGTCGCACCAATGGCGGCATTGAGCTGCGCGTTCACCCCACCCTGATCCCGGAGCGCCGCCTCATCGCCAACGTCAACGGCGTGATGAACGCGGTGCTGGTGAAGGGAGATGCGGTCGGTCCCACCCTCTACTACGGTGCCGGTGCCGGTGCCGAGGCGACCGCCTCGGCGGTGGTGGCCGATATCGTCGATGTGGTGCGTGCCCTCACCTCCGACCCGGAGAACCGCGTGCCGCACCTCGCCTTCCAGCCAGACCAACTTTCCGACCTGCCGATCCTGCCGGTCGATGAGATTGTGACCGCCTACTATCTGCGCCTGCAGGTGGAGGACCGCCCCGGTGTGCTGGCCGACATCACCCGCATCTTCGGCGAGGCGGGGATCTCCATCGAGGCGGTACTGCAGAAGGAGCCCGCCGAGGGCGAGACTAGCGTACCGTTGATCATGCTGACCCAGCGTGTGAAGGAGCAGAGTATGAACCAGGCCCTGGCAGCCATCGCCAAGCTTGACGCGGTCACCGGCGAGCCGGTGCGGATCCGCATGGAGAGTCTGGGCTAATTTCCCTGCCGACCTATACCCTGTTGTTGTCAAATCTTGCCGCCCCGGAGGGCGGTGAGTTTCCTGCCGGTCAAAAACTCCTGTCGAAGGGGCGCCGCGCGCCGCTTGAATCGGATCGCTATGCCACACTGCTCTCACACTTCAACCTGAGCGGTGATGTTGTCGCGCCGTTCTCCGCTCTGGGCGATGGGCTGGATGTATATTCCGGCTGGTGGCTCTGTGCCGATCCGGTCCACTTCATGGCCGACCGTGATCAACTTATTCTCTCCGCCTCAAACTCACTCGATGTTACCCGAGCCGAGGCCGACGCCCTGATCGCCGAACTTAATCGCACCTACGCCGAAGATGGTTGGCACTTTTTTGCCCCCCATCCTCAGCGCTGGTATCTGCAACTGCCCGAGGCGGTGGCGATGCAAACTGTCCCGACCGTTGATGCGATGGGGCATCGTGTCGGTGAGGTGTTACCGCAGGGTGACGATGCGATGCAGTGGCAACGGGTGATGACCGAGGTGCAGATGGTGTTGCATGGTAGCACGACCAATCTGCAACGTGAGTCGCAGGGGCAGATGACAATTAACGGGCTCTGGTTCTGGGGTGGTGGGTTGTTGCCTGAAGTGACAGGTAGTGTTGATTGGGACAGTGTTATTTCCGATCAGCCATTAAGTCGAGGCTTGGCAAGGCTCTATGGTCTTTCGCTGGAGGAGGGTGACAGGGTACTGCACCACTGCGCAATTGAGTCACCAGAAGAGGAGCTCTTTGTCCCTTTGTTGCGTCGACTGGAATCGGGTGAACTTTATGAACTGGTGGTTGAAATCCCTGGTGTGGGGCGCTGGCGGATTGAAAGAAAGGATCTGCGTCGTTGGTGGCGCCGTAGTAAATCGCTCGACGTGTTATTAAAGGGCCTGATGTGAGTTATCAGAGTACCCATCACATTCTCCGCCGTGATCCAAAATCGATCCCTGAGGCGATAGCAGCCGAGCTGCCACCGCTACTGGCACACATCTATACCAATCGCGGTATCACCTCACTCGATGAGTTGAACCACTCACTCGATAAGTTACTGCCGTTCCATCAGCTAAAGGGGATCGATGAGGCGGTCGCTTTGCTGCTCGAGGCGCTGCAGCAGCGCTCGAAGATCTTAATCGTCGGCGACTTTGATGCGGACGGTGCTACCAGCACCACGGTGGCAGTAAAGGCACTGCGTATGCTTGGTGCCGCAGCGGTCGATTTTCTGGTACCCAACCGCTTTGAGTACGGCTACGGCCTGACCCCGGAGATCGTCGCCGTCGCCGCCGAGCGTAAACCAGATCTCATCGTCACCGTCGATAACGGTATCTCCAGCATTAATGGTGTGGCCGCGGCACAGCAGGCGGGGATCAGGGTACTGGTGACTGACCACCACCTGCCGGGTGATGAGCTGCCCGCCGCCGCG